>CAZKSG010000256.1:0-5202 GCA_964555335.1 uncultured Anaerolinea sp. | reverse complement strand
GACGACGAAAATGTGTCCATCCCATGAATAAAACATTGGCATAAGGAATGACAATATCCCAATACCAGTTAGGACCTTAAAGAACATTGCTTTGTGATTTTTGCCGGATTCCTGCTCCCTTGTGCTTAGCATATAGGAGCGAAGCATGGATTGGGTGAATACTCCCCACGACAAGATAGAAAAGATCCTGGTTTTGTCCAATGTAAAAAAAGTGATCCCATAATTGAAAAGCAAGAAAATGCAAACAGAAAAGTAATACTTTGGATCTTTACGAAAGAATAGAATAATAAAGGTTAACAACAACAACCATTGGATATTAAAGAAAGAAAGGATCGTCAGCGAAAAATTCGTCTGATTCAAAAAAAACCATGATGCCAATCCTTTGGAAAGTATGAAATCAAGCCTTGAAAAGACGTGAATATTGTTAACAGTGAAATACAGCCAGATTAGCAGGTAGCCAATCATCCCAGCGAATAACTGGAGAGCGATAAGCTTGAAGTTGATGCCATCCTTGGCCATCCATCTTAGGACTAGAATTTCGAATGCTGCCAGCCCAAAGACAATATGATTTGTAACACCCAAGATGCCAATGACGAATATCACGATAGCAGAATTTGAAAATAGCAGTGGTATCGTTAGCAAAAATGTTAGGCTGTCGGGAGATCCTAACCAAGAAAGTAGTATTGTGCTTACTGGGCTAGATAGTATGATGCTTGAAAATATTAATGCGGTTTTAGGTCCAAAATTAGACAATACTGATTTTGCAAAGAATAAATATCCCGCAATTAAGATGAAGAAACTAAGTGCGTTAAAAGACAACGGGTCATTCCACCCCGTGTAATAAGCTAATAACGGTAAAAGAACGGTCTCTTGAAAGTAGTTCTCCTTATCAATATCTGTTCTCAAGATAAATGGATTCTGTGCTAATTTTTGATAAAGTTGGTGCGGCATAAGTTTAATGCCGTTGATCCAAAATAAAATGCCAAGTAATAAAATAACCGCCGCCCAAAACTTCCACGAGTTTTTTGAAGTTGTGTTGGACAAACTGCCTATAGGCGGCTGCATGGTTCTAACTAGCCTTTAATGGTCGTTGTCCATGTTGTCGAGTCTCTAGATATGCCTTTCCAAGTCCCAGTAGGAAGACAAGCAGAACTACGAGATAAGTGCTTGACGAGTATCTTGTCAGCGGCGGCACGATTGCAGCAGCGAACCATATCCAGGATGTGGAACGGAAATCCTTAGCTGTAAGCCAGATCATGGCGGGAATTAACAATGGTAAATCATACGCGTACGCCCGTGGAGCGCTGAACAAGGATGCGGCCAGTGCGAGCGAGAGCAAGGGCACGGTCGCAAGTGAACGGAATCTCCAGACAGCCAATATGGCAACAACAAGTAGAAAGATTGTAAAAGGGATATTTCCCGTGCCGGTCCAGTTTTCTTGAAACCCAAGCATGCTGGGTAGCGTGGTGAAATAGGGACCATCTGTTCGCCCTCCACCCGTTCTAAGCAAGTTAAGCATTTCCAGATACCAGCCGGGGCTGATGATGGTCTCGAACAGCAACATGAGCAGGGATGTGACCGCAGCGGCTGCGATCATGCGCTTGCCGCCGCGCCAGAAGGCGAACAATGTAAAAACGATGAGCAGGTGAGGTTTGGTCCAAAGGAAAGGGAACAATATTCCGGCCAGAGTGAATTTCCCCTGGTCGATTGCGTACATGGTCAAGACGATTAACCCGAGAAGGATATATTCCATTTGCCCCACGATCATAGTCTGCAGGCTAATGGACGCGAGCAGCGACACGATCAAAACCTTATCGATAAATTTAAAGTCCCGGTTGTAGAAGACCAGCAGGCTGTTGACGATCCATATGGCGCAAACGACAAAAGTGGCTTTATAAAGAAGCAGTGACAGTTGTTCCGGCCAAATGGCAAATGGAATGAACATCCAGGCGGTCCACGGAAAATACCAAAAGGGTAGTTGTTTTTCGCCAATGACCTTGTAAAGAGTTTCCCCTGATAATGCCGATTTTCCTGCTGTATAAAAGACGGTGAAATCACGCCACTTGGGTTCGGTCATTCCATAGATGAGAATGAAAATGCTGGCCACCAAAACCAGTAGCACCAGTGTGGTGTAGAGTAAGTCTTTGATGGAGAGAGTTTTCATGGAATGAGTGATGGCGGGATATATATTTCGTCTATTTTGCATACTTTTTCTGCCACTCGAATAACTTATTCAAGGCTTCGATAGGGGATAGGGAATTGACATCCACGTCTTTCAATTCTTCCAACAATGGACTCGATTCGGGGAACAACAACACTTGCTGCGCTGCATGTGGATCGATCTTCACCGCCCGCCCGGATGTCTTTTCCAATTCTGCCATGATCTCACTGGCACGCTGGATGACCGGAGCCGGCAGCCCTGCAAGTTGAGCCACATGGATTCCGTACGAGCGGTCTGCGCCGCCGGGGACGATCTTGTGCAGGAACACAACTTTTCCGTCCGCTTCGCTAACAGCGACGTTATAGTTGCGCACGCCCGGTAATAATTCGGCGAGTTGAGTTAGTTCGTGATAATGAGTGGCGAACAGGGTTTTCGCTCGCAAATGAGGATGATTGTGAATGTATTCGATCACCGCCCAGGCGATGGACACTCCGTCATATGTGGATGTGCCGCGACCGATCTCATCCAGGATGAGCAGCGAGCGCGATGTGGCATGGTGCAAAATGTTGGCCGCTTCGATCATCTCGACCATGAACGTGGACTGCCCCGCGTGGATCTCATCCTGTGCGCCGATGCGGGTAAAGATGCGGTCGACCAATCCGATGCGTGCCGAATCCGCAGGGACGAACGAACCCATCTGCGCCATCAACGCGATCAACGCGGTCTGACGCAAATAGGTGGATTTGCCGGACATGTTCGGCCCGGTGATCACGCGCACGATCTCACCTTTTTCGAAGATGACATCGTTAGGGATGTAGCGGTCGGATCGCAGGCTTTGTTCCACAACCGGATGCCTGCCCTCCTGGATCTCCAACTCGCTTCCTTCATGGACCACGGGGCGAACGTAGCCTCCGAGGGCGGCCGACTCAGCGAGAGCCGAAAGTACATCCAGTTCTGCCAGCGCACGCGCGACCTGAAGCAACTTGAATGCAGATTTTCCGAGCGTGGCACAGATCTCTTTGAAAAGTCGCAACTCGATTTCACGGATACGATCTTCGGCGTTCAAGACAAGCGTTTCATATTCCTTCATCTCCGGTGTGATGAAGCGCTCTGCATTGACCAGCGTCTGCTTGCGGATGTAATTCTCGGGCGCACGTTCTGCTGCGCCGCGTGAAATTTCAATGTAATAGCCAAAGACCTTGTTGTAGCCGACTTTCAGAGTCTTGATTCCCGTCCGTTCGCGTTCGGTTGCTTCCAGGTTGGCGATCCAATCGCGAGCGTGTTTCGACGCGTCGATAACCGAATCCAATTCCTGTGAATATCCGCTGCGGATGATCCCGGTGTTTTGCAGCGTAGAAGGCGGGTCATCATCGACCGCGGACTGTAATAAGGACAATTCATCATTTGCCACTTCAACAACAGGCAGTAATACGTCCCTGCTTTTGTTTTCCAGCGCCGTGAGGACCGACGGAATACGTGATAATGTGTCGCGCATGGCGACCAGGTCACGCGGCTGGGCCTGACCTGCCAGAACGCGGTTGACAAGCCGCTCGAGATCTGCCAGTGGTTTGAGCGCAGCGCGTACTTCAGCGCGTTTCATGCCATCATCAAAGAAATAGTGCACACCATTCTGGCGCTGTTCGATCTTTTGCACATTAAGTAAGGGTTGGCTCACCCATTGATGGATGAGTCGTTTGCCCATCGGTGTGACGGTCAGGTCGAGCGTGCCGAGCAGCGAACCTTTGCGCTCGCCACGCAGGGTTTCATCCAGTTCCAGGTTACGGCGCGTGGATGCATCGAGAGTCATGAATTCATTAATGCTGTACGAGCGTAACCCTGTTAGCAGCGTAAGCGAATCAGGTTGTGTATCCTTGATGTATTGCAGAATCGCGCCTGCCGCTCGCACAGAAAGACTGTGGTGCCTAAGCCCGAAGCCATCAAGTGTGGATGTCTTGAAATGGGCGAGCAAGGTCTCAGTACATTTGCCAGGTTCGAATCTCCAGGCAGGATAGGATGTGAGATGCCCTTGAATGCCATCGTTCAGTGTGTGGTTGTCGGGGTGCAAAATCTCGGCGGGGTGGAGACGTGTCAGTTCAGCGCGCAAGGCTTCGAGGGGAAGCTCTGTAACGGCAAATTCTCCAGTGGTGATATCGGCATAAGAAACGGATGCAGACCTTTCATCCAGAACGACCGAAGCGAGATAGTTGTTCGAATCACCGGGCAGCAGTCCTGGTTCGGTCACAGTCCCCGGCGTAACAATACGAACGACCTTGCGCGGGAAGAGTCCCTTGATGGGTGTATCCCCAACCTGTTCGCAGATGGCCACGTGATAACCTTTTTCGATCAGGCGGGCGAGATAATTATCGACTGCGTGATAAGGGATGCCCGCGAGCGGAGCGCGCACTCCCTTTCCGATCGGTCGTGATGTAAGTACGATATCCAGTTCACGCGCAGTGATCTCTGCGTCTTCATCGAATGTTTCGTAGAAATCTCCAAGGCGAAAAAAGAGGATCGTGTTTGGGTGGTCTTTCTTGATATCGAGATATTGTTGTCGGCTGGGTGTGACATCATCGGTGGGCATGGATTGATTTTACTATGGCTGCTTGTGCCGGACGATATGGTTTTCCTCGTTGATTTTGTCAGTTACGAGATGTATACTTTATGTGAAATGTATCACATGTGGGCGGGTATTCAAATCATACGGGTGGGACCTGTACCTGCGTTGAGCCTTGCCCTCGTGCGCAAATTTGGTATTTTTCCAGGAGGATGAAATGAAAATCATGAAGACTCAATGCATTCCAATCACTTTTTTTCTTCGTCTTTTTTTGCTGGTGGCTTTTTTGATTTTTCCATTAGGCCCCGTCAATGCTGTGCATGCAAGCGATATTGAGGCGGGGACATTAACTCATGTCTCCATCCCACTCATTTCCCAGCCAGTTGCTGCACAGCCTGTTATATCCACTCTAACGCCAGGTGCACTTCCGCGGAGTGAGACGTTGTACTTCAATGGGCAGCAATGGGGTTCAGTGACATGTTGGAAT
>CAZKSG010000255.1:0-5218 GCA_964555335.1 uncultured Anaerolinea sp. | reverse complement strand
AAGAACAACGCTGTCACATTCAATGCGACAGCGTTCAAATATATTCTATGAGCCAGTGCTGCTGTAATGCCGCAATCCAAAAAGCCAGATGCGATAGGCGATAGTGATGAATGCTAGTGCCACAATAGGACTCATCCACACCAATGAACCCACATCGCGCCCGAGAAGGTAACTGGCGGGATAGAATGAGACGAAGCCATACGGGATGATCCACGTCAATAGCACGCGGATGCTGCTGTGATAAATGCTCAACGGATACTTGGCGAATTCGTTCATCGTGAACACCATTTGCGTCACCGGAATGGACTCCATGATCCAGAAGACGCTGGTCGCGGTGATGAGATTGAGCGCGATGAAGATCAATCCGCCACTGAGTACGCTGATCATGATGTATGCAAAACGCAAAGGCGTGAGAGCGATATCCAGTTGTTGCATTGATACGCCAACCAGGACTGCGCCCGTGATGAGATTGCCAATGCCGTCATGGCAAAAGCGGTCTGCCAATAAATGGAACAATGGATCAATGGGGCGCACAAGGAAGCGGTCGAAATCACCACTGCGCACGTAATTCCATCCGACTGTCCACAGGTTGTCGGCGAACATGTGCGTGATGGATTCGCCCATCGTCAGCAAGCCGTAGACAAGGATGACTTCATAGAAACTCCATCCGTTGAGTGATGGGATCTGTCGCATCACCACCCAGATGGCGGCCAGTGAGGCTGCTTGCAGGATCGCAGTGGATGTAGCGCCTATGAAAAAGTTGAGACGGTACTCCATCAGGATTTTGAAACGCTGAATGAGGAAATACCAGTAGAGGGATAAATAACGAGTCATCTCAGCCGCCTTGTACGGTTACTTTGCGGATCGCAATGCTGAACACGATACGAGAAAGAATGAACAGTATCACCAGCCAGATGACTTGTGTCAGCCATATCTGGGGCGCATCCGCCAGCGTATGAATACCGCTGAGAAACGAGATTGGAATTGCCAGCGCTTGCGAGAAAGGCATTGCAGCAGCGATCTTTTGCAGCCACTCTGGCATCATTACCAATGGAACCAGCGCGCCGCTGAAAAACGAGCCTGCGCCAACGCGGACCACGCTCAAGCCCCATGTCTCAGTGACATAGAATGCAAGACAAGCGAACATCCAATCGAAGAGAAAGAGGATCAACTGTCCGAGGATTAGGGAGATGATGAACGCCAACCATAAATTGGGGTCCGTGGGGAGGCGCATGCCAAAGAAGAACGCGATCAGGAACAGCGGCAATCGTTGGGCAAGGAAAACCAGCAGTTCTGCAAAGCTTTCAGTCATGATACGTGCCTGCATATCGAGCGGACGTGTCATCTCCACAGCGATCTGTCCCTGACGGATCATGAAACCGAAGAAAAAGATCGTGCGTGTTTCGACCAGCGGAGAGAGTAAGCGTGCCAACAAAATGTAGGTGATCGTTTGCGAGAGTTCCAACCCACCGAGCGTGGATGTGCCTGCATACACCGCGCGCCAGAAATAAACGAAGACGATCATGGAGATCATGGTGACGACAAAATCTGCCCAGACCCACATGTTGTACGCCAGACGTGCTTTGGCAGCGGTTGCTGCAAGAGCGCTGTAGATCGAAAAAACTCGTCGGATGGACTGCATTATTCCGCCATCTCCTCGGTCAGTGCGCCGTTGTAGATCTGTTTGATGATGGCAGCCAGATCTGGTTCAGACAAAGAAAAGTCCTTCACTTCGATCTGATTCATCAATGCGGCTGCAACACCACTGGCAGTTGTTGCCGTACGATCAAAGCGGACCGAGAGCTTGCGTGGTTCGGTGAGAACGATCTCTGCTCCTGTCGGTAATTCCAGATGCGCGCCAGACGGTTCTGACAACGTTTCAAAGGTGATCTCGCGATATTTGCCGAAGCGCTCCTTGATCGTATCAATGGACCCGTCGTAGATAACCTTGCCCGCATCAATGATAATGACCCGCTTGCATAATTCTTCGATGTCGCCAAGGTCGTGAGTGGTCAGCACGACAGTTGTTCCTTTGGTGCGGTTCTGTTCTTTGATAAAGTCACGGATACGTTCTTTGACGATCAGGTCCAAGCCGATGGTGGGTTCATCCAAATAGACGACGCGTGGCTCATGGATGAGGGTGGCTGCCAGCTCGGCGCGCATCTTCTGTCCCAATGACATGTTACGGATGGGCACACTGAGCAGCTCTTTGAGTTCCAGAGTTTCAGAGAATTGATCGAGCAATTGTTTATAGCGCACATCTGGCACTTGATAGATTTTTGCCACAAGGCTTAACGACTCGATGAATGCCAGGTCCCACCACAACTGCGTGCGTTGACCGAAGACTACGCCGATCTCTCGTGCATTTGCCACGCGCTCGCGATGTGGATCGCGTCCCATCACGCGCACGCTGCCACCCGTGGGGACGAGAATACCGGTCAACATTTTGATGGTGGTGGATTTCCCGGCACCGTTAACGCCTATGTAACCGATCATCTCCCCGGTATCAATAGAGAACGAGATCCCATCCACGGCTACTTTGTCCTCATATTTTGGGGCAAACAATGCCTTGACCGCGCCCTTGAGACCAGGGTCCTTACGCTGAACATTGAAAACTTTTCGAAGATGATTAACTTGAATAACGGTCATATTTTACGCCTCTTGGAAAACCCATAAATTATATAACAGGTCACAATTCTGTGACCTGTTATATTGCACGCAGATAAGATTGTACTTGCTAGGGAGGTGGAAACTTGTTTGTCCAATCTGCCCCAAGGCGAATCTCAATGTCCACCGTTTGTGTTGGGTCAGGTTGTATCAGAATCTGTGGACTTCTTGTGATCTCAAATACATCGAGAAGGAATTTCAAAGCGTACAACTTGGGCGAATAGAGAATAATAGTAGTACGACCTTGCGCTTTGACGGTCCCATATTCAGTTACATCGACACCTTTTTGCCTAAGGAACTCTCCGGTTTGGGTATCCAGTTGCGGACGGGACGTGCCGTTCAACACACGGACGCGCGCTTCATCTGCTTGCATCAGGGTTGTTGGATCGCTTGTCGCTAATGGACTGAGCGCTCCGCTGGTAGTGAAGATCTCATCTCGAAGCAATCTGACTTTGTCGGTGTATGGCCGGATGATACTGGCGTTTTGTCCGGCGAGGATCACATTGTCCAGCACTCCCGCGTTGTTATCAATGACCTTGTTTTTGATATTATCTTTTGTAATATCCTTTACCAATACGGCCAGCTTTAACGCATCGTTCAACGACATATTTGTGTGAATCCCCTCTGAAAATTTGTTATAGAGCTGTGGAGCCTGTGCAAATAGAGTGGGAAAGTTTTCAGGGTCCAGCATTTTTTCTCGGATTCCGAAGATCACTTTTTGTTGACGTTCTGCGCGGCCGATATCTCCATTTTTGCAGCCCTGCTCAAGATGCCTACAGCGCGCGTATGCCAGCGCGACTTTCCCATTTAAGTGTCGCATACCGCAGCAGGTGAGTTTCACTTTGGGAAACTCCTGACCATGATAAACGGGATCTAGAGAAAGCGTTTCGTTGTTATATACATCCACACCGCCAATCATGTCGATGATGTCTACGAATGTGTCGAAATCCACCTGCACGTAGTAATCGACCGGTACACCGATAAAATGCGAAATGGTTCTCATGGTCAGTTCCGGTCCGCCGCCTGGAAGTTTGGAGCCGCGTCCCAGGGTCCAGGCAGTGTTGATGCGGCTGTATCCAAAGCCAGGAATGTTGACCCACAAATCGCGTGGAATGGATAGCATCCCCGCGGTTTTGGTGATCGGGTCAACCGTCATGAGGATTAGCGTATCCGTGCAGAATGGACAATCCTGCTCTGTGGGTTCGCCGCCGCGCAATCCAACGAACAGGATGTTGATGCGGCTCCCGCCATCCCAGGTTGGATATTCAACTTCCTGTGGAATGTCTGGTTCTGAGGTTACGGTGGGCACAGGCGTCTTCGAACCACTATTCAGTGCAGGGGTCCCGAGCAGATCAGTTGTTTCGCCTGAGCAATCTTTCGATGGAACACCAGGCAGTGATGTCAGGCGCCAGCAGATCGTAAAATCCCGAACCGACACGAATAACCCTGCTGCAACAATCAGCACTATCGCCCAGAAAGCGATTAATCGAATTACACTACGTTGAGAAACCGTTATGTTCATGGAATAATTGGCACCTGTTGTCTGTTACAACGTTCGAAATTGTACCTTGGTTCCAATACATTCTGCATATGATGACACAACGAGCGCTGTAAGCTGTGCAATAGGTCTGTCAGATAACAAAAGAGGCGTTTGATGAAGTACTTCATCAAACGCCTGGTACGCTCTGCGGTCCCTACGGGGTTTAACAGGCGGGCGTATTCTAGACAGATGTCTCCTGATACAAGTTCGCTCGAATATTGACAAAACAAATAAGAATAAATTGATATTTTGGCGTAGTGTTGGCTGGTGCCAGGTGCTTTGTGTTTTGTATTTTATTTGATGAAATATCCCGCAAGCATTCCGCCTATGATCAACCAGGTGGAGTTGACTTTGTAACGAAGTAGTAAAACGGCGGACACAATGAATATGGCCCAGGTTGACAGGTCAATAAGCGAAGCCTGCCCCAATTGAAGGGTCACGGCCGCCATCAAGCCCAATGAGGCGACAATTACACCGTCCAACAAACTGCCCGCCCACGGGGATTGCCGAAGTTTTGGGATGATGGGATTGCTAATGGCGACGAAAATATAGGAAGGAAGAAAAATTCCCAGGGTGGCAACCAAGGCCGCAGAGACTCCTCCAAGAATATAGCCGATGAATGTGGCGGATGTAAACAATGGACCTGGCGTGATCTGCCCGATGGCAATGGCGTCAATAAGCTGCTGTTCGGTCAGCCAACCCAGGCGTTCGACAAAGTCGGCGCGCAGAAAGGCAACCAACACATAGCCGCTGCCATACAGGATCGCGCCGATCTTAAGGAAGGTCAGGAAGAGGGCAGATAAACTACAGGAAACGGGAGCCGCTGCCAGCGCGGGAAGAAGCGGGAGCAGGATCGAAGGTTTCGCTTCGTGCAGGCGAGTCCAGTTTTGGATAAGCATCAAGGTCAATCCGCCTGCAAACATCAGCAGTACTTCGTTCACGCCAAGGAAATATAAGATGATACAAATAATACCGATCGCGGCAGTCAGCATCCCCTTGACGGCTTTCTTC
>CAZKSG010000254.1:0-5248 GCA_964555335.1 uncultured Anaerolinea sp. | reverse complement strand
AAACCATCAATGGACTAAGAAGCATCAGCCAACCAAATCGTCCCGAGGAGGAAACAGGAACGGGTGTAACGACCGGGGTCTGACCGGCTTTTGGGGAGCAAGAAACAAGGACAAAAGTAACAATAAGGAATATCAATCTTTTCATTGGATGCTCTTTACATGGGTATCAAAAAACTCAACTGCGCGACTCATAAAAAGAAGCCACTGGTCACCGATAAACGAATGACGCTCTCCTTCATATTTGTACAGCTGCACATCCCTGCCCGCATCCAGCAACGCCTGATTCAACTTATAAGACCACTCCGGCGGCGTAGAGCCGATAAAGTCGCCATCGGCAGTGCCAATATGAATCTGAATAGGAGCAGTGATCAAATCCAGGTGATAGATGGGGGCAATCTGCTGCAGCATCGTTGGGTCATAAGCGGCTTCCTTGTAGGCTTCAATCAGGTCTGGCGGCAGGGTGAGAGGAACAATGTCGCCAGAATTACACGTTTCCAATGCCTCACCGGTGGCAATGTCACCGATACAACCATATCCCCAACGCGCGATGAGATCGGCATCATCAGCAGAGTTGGGAGCGTACAACACGGCAGCCTTGATGCGTGAGTCAATTGTCAGGATCTTGGTGGTAATGCCTCCACCCATACTGTGCCCCCACATACCGATACGGTCCGGATCTGCCCGCGGGATGGATGGGATGGCATTCATCAAATTGATCACATCCACGACCAGTCCTGTATGAAAAAGACTCGATCCAATATCTGAACCACCCCAACTACGATAGTCAGATGCAAGAGTGATGTAACCGTGTTTGACGAGAAATTCCGCAGCACGGTCCGAGCCACTACCAGATTGGTATTCGCTACGATTGAAATATCCATGGTTCATAACGATCACCGGGAATGGGCCCTGCCCGGATGGAATCTGCAGGATGCCCGTAATCGTCAACCCATCGCTCGGATAACTGATGGAATAGCGCGTGTACTCGCCCGTGGTCTCAAGAGTGGACAGAATCGTGATCGTCCCACTTTGGAATTGGTGCTCACGTAATCCCTGGATCGTATATGGGTAGATGAGAAAGGGATATGGAGTGAGACTCGCCGTGGGAACATCTGTCACAGTGGGCAGTGGGGTCACGGTCTCGATGACCACATGAGGCGTTGGCAGCGTTGTTGGAGGTGGCGGCAGGACAGTCTGGCAACTAGTAAGAACAATAAAAATAAACAGGCAAATGCACTGTTTCATCTCATGATTTTATCAAAGAGTAGGCAGTGTCGTTGCGAAGCAGTTAATTAGCGTATCTCTTCCGCAAGAGAAAGAACTTCTTCCTCATACAAATGCATGAGCTTTCTCGTACTCTTCCCCACATTCCCGTCACCGACCGAATATCCATCCACCTGAACGACCGGGACCACGCCGCGCGAACTGCTGGTAATGAATGCCTCCTGGATATTATTCAATTCATTCAAAGGAAGCGCCCGGTAGGAAACGAGAATACCCTGTTCTTTTGCCAATGTGATCACGGTCTGCCGTGTGACGCCGATCAAAACGCCATGTTTTGCAGTACACAAAATACCGTCCAGTATATAGAAGAAGTTACTCGTCATGCCTTCAAGGATACAGTTCTTACTGGTAAGCAACATCTCAAAGGTTTCAGGTCCGATCCGTTTTCGTTCAGAAGTAGACTCGGCAATAAAGGACGTCCGCTTGAGCGATGGCTTCTCGCGGCTGGATTTTGATATTCCCACATGCACGCCGCTGCGGTAAATCTCAGGAGAGAGAGGTTTCATCGGCTGCAACATCACATAGAGAATCCCCTGTTCCCGAGACAAATCCAATATCAAACGGACGCGTGCTTCGGGGGCATCGAATCTGTTGAGCAGATCTGAAAGGATGATGCGCAACTCCTGTGCGCGACGCGATGGGAGAATACCCTGTGCTTCGGCAGGAACATAGAGTCGGTCGAGGTGTGAATGCAGTCCGATCACTTTCGCCTTCCCCGCATACGTTCGGAATGTGGTGTATAACCCTGTGGGCAATGCGGTTGTAATTGCGTCGAAATCAGGGAGATCGAAGTCGAGTGGCTGAACACTGGTTCGATCTATTTTATAAACATGAATTGCTTGTGACATATCGCCATCGCGCTAGAGACTGGGCGCTTTCCATTTCTTGATGATTTCTGCAAAAGGAGGTTGAATTTTACCATCGTGAAATGGATACCAGCCCAACTCGCCGCGAACTGCCTGTTCCTTTAGCTCGGTGGAACCCCAGATCAGCGATGCCCCCAATGCGCCAACCAACGCAGCAACATAATTATTCGAGAAGAACAACGAGATGACAACACACAACATCCCTGTGCACATCACGTACGGCCACCACAGGTAACCAAAATAGCGCTCTCCACGAATCACCCATACGAATCCCAGTCCGATAATAAACAACGTACAAATACCAATGAGAAGTCCAAATCCATTCATTTCATTCCTTCCTCAATCGCGCGAATTTCATCTGCTGTGAAGTGGATACCGCGCGGGTCGCGGTCAAGCCAGTCGATGGTGGTGGCAGTTGGGTGGGTCGCAAGAATACGTACATGGCGCGGATTGCGCGGGTTCGCAGGAGCGTGTCCCTTCATTATCCGTTTCGGTTGGCGGTAGTCCAGTTCGAGTGAGTCCCAAAGCAAGGTCACACCCAGGATTCCACAGATCGTGGACACGATCAAACTATCGGCCAAGAACGATGCGAGTTCGAGTCCAATGCCGAGAAGCAGGGCAAGCGCAGCGGGAATCCAAATCCGTTCCACATCCCGTTCGATCTTGCGAACAGACACGTGTCCGAGCCAGACACCCAAGAATGTCGCGGCAGCCGAAGCGAGTCCGATCCAGTTAATTTCCATATGCGCGATTATACGCGCCGATCCATCAGGCAGGTCCGCTTAAAGTAATTCAAACTCTTGACCATCGTTCAGCTCACCAGCCATGGATTTCTCTTCAGCGCTCTGCAACAATCGCACTGCTACATCTTCATCCACATATGCCTCTCTGCAACCGGGGCAAATTCGTGCTGGCACGTTATTCACTACCAGCTTCATTTCCCCGCGTTCAAAACGGACGGAAATGAGTCCAACAGCGGTTTCAGCCTGTCTGCAAATGAGGCAGATCATGAGGATCTTCGATTCCTGGAATCTTTCGTCCATTGATTCGGGTCGGGGAGATATACCGTAATGATGGTAGTCTCGTCCGCTTCCGGATTCTCAGATGTCACGATATGAAACGGACGCTTGCCCTGAAAACCCAGGATCAAACGGCTTGGTTCGGGCATTTCCGCAGAATAATCTTCGATGGTTTCACCCGATCGAAGAGCCTGAATAACATTCTTCGCGGAAACACGCCGCTCAAACATGCGCTGCACAGCGTGGACACGGAAATAGATCTTCATGCCTCCTGCTGTTTCTTCTGCTGACCCGGTGTGAGGACATCAGGAATCGCTGCGGCTCCGTCCTTGAACGCGGATTTGATCCCGTTATACATGGCTTTCCAATATGCTTCAACCGTCGCGTCCTTATCAGTACGGAAGCGCCCCAGCCAATCCGTCAGTTCGGGGCTGCGCAAACCGTCACTCTCCCATTGGATAAGATAGCCCATGACCATATCCATAACGCGTTGACTTTCCCAGAACACGATCTTGGGAGCTTCACGTTCATAGATCTCACGCGCCAATTCGAATTGATGTTCCTTGTAATTCGCATCCAAGCCGGTATAATGCGCGCGCAAAATTTCATCGGTGATGGTCTCTGACCACTTGCGGTGGAAGCGGCAAATGCCGCTATTTTCGTTGAACAGTTCATAGGTCATGCGCTCGACGTTCTTGCGCCCCAGCGCTTCGGGCGTCATGAACTCCACGCCATAATGGACAAAGTATTTGCCCATCATCGGCATGGGACTCAACATGCCCGGCACCCAATATTGATTCGGCACCATACAGCCTTCGTCACCGTGACCGATGAACACCGCCCGGTCAATGCTGCGGATGCCATACTTCTTATCGAGTTCCTTCGCCGCCACACGGATGCTCTTGCGGAAGACTTCTGCTTTCGGTTCGAAAAGGATGGCTTGGACGACACTCATCGCGTATTGAGCATTCTTCATACTGTCGGCGACCACGTCAAAATTTGACGGATCATCTGCCCAGCCGAAGCGCATCTCGTTTAACGGAGGCAGCCCAAACTCGGTCGGATCGATCAATCCGTCGCGGACCAGTTCCATGATCCAGGCAACGGTCCCGCCTGATTGAATGGAGTCGAACCCCATCGCGTCCACAAAGTCATTGAGCAATTCCGCGGCGCGCTGATCGAAGACACCCACCTGCGGACCGAGCACGTGATAGGGCTCGTAATCCTTTTTGTATTGCCCGTTCATCTTCTTGCACACCACAGGACACGGCTCGCCGCAGTGTTGGAACTTCTTGGTCTTGATGGTCTCTTCGTTGAACTGCTTGAGATAATGCTCAAGAATGAAATTCTCGTGCTGCTTCAAGCGTGACTCGACCGGCTGATAAATGGACGTGTAATTAAAACTAAGAATGCGCTCGTTCAGATCGCGCATGTTGACGCCGAACGTGCCGCCTGTTTCGAACTCAGGCACGTAGCGATATTTCTCGGTGACCGCCAGATCGGTCTGGATGGTCTTCTTGCCGAAATGTTCCATGAAATAGGAATCGATCTCTTTCGAGTCACGCAGATCAGGATCTTCCCATTCGCCGCCGAAGACGATGCCGACGATGTTGTGCCGCTGTAACAGGCGGCTGCCCAATCCGCCGCGCCCTGCCCAATCGACAACCGCGGTGAAATCACGATTGCGCACGGGACTGGAACCGATGGCGCCTTCGCGCGTATATTTCGCGGCGGGACCCACCGCGCAGATGCGGAAGTTATCCTTTGTATATTCCCCCGCATAGCGGTCGAACAACGCCTGCTGCAATGCGTAAAAACCGAGCAGTGGTCTGCCATCGGGACTGGCATAGCCTGCCCACAAGGGCTCCACATTGACCGGCTCGATGCGCACCTGAACTTCGCCCGCCTTATGATTGAGCAGCACCACACTCGGCTCAGACGCCATACCGCGCAGCGCCACATAGTTAACTCCGACATGGTGAAAGGTATACGCCGCACCACCCATGCTGGAGACATAGAACCCGTCCCATTGCGAACTCCATGAGCAGAAAACCAGCCGCCGCGAGCCGGGGATGGAAC
>CAZKSG010000253.1:0-5261 GCA_964555335.1 uncultured Anaerolinea sp. | reverse complement strand
CGGGCTATCTGTACAGTCGACTGAGGAAAGCTGATCGAGTACCCCTTTTGCCAGAGTGTCTCTTTCTTCATTGGTCAGAGCATCATCCAAGAGTTCATTGTGCAAGCGGTCAAAAGCTCTTGTCGTTTCCTGCCCTGTCCGTTTCGAAATATGGCAAGCCGCCTCACCTAAAGCCTTTCCAGCCGCAAGATATCTTTTGTTTTGCAATTCAATGCGAGCCCGATTTTCCCATACATATCCCATCAAAAGTTCATCTTGCAATGAAACAGCTGTTTCCCAAACTTCGCCAAGCAATTTGTTCAACTCAGCTTCATCGTATGAATCCGGCTGCAGTATCTTGATCAATACAATTTCAATCTTCGAACGGGCAATCTCCCATGGATTGCGTGTCTGTTCTGCCAGGGTAATGCTTGTTTGCAAAGCCTTCAGGGCATCTTCAAATAAGGCAGATTGTTCAACCTGATGTTGATTATTTACCTGCAGATACGTTGCGTAGTGTCGTACTGCACGACCATAAAGCTGTTTTAAACTAGCAAGAAGCGGCAGAGAATTCCTTTTCTCAACCAGATCGATACCAGCATTTAAGTATTCAAAAGTTTGGTCAAAGTTTTGCAGTATCCGGGAGATGATCGCCAGAGTACGATACGCCTGGACTTTGCCTTCAACGTCTTCCAATCGGCTGAATATATCCAGAGCCTGTTTTGCATGCCGTTCAGCGTAACGTAGATCACCTCTATCCCTGTCAATATCCGCCTTTGTCAGGTAAGCATAAGCCAGGGGTCTTTCCTGTCCCCGTTTCCGATGCTCCGCAATTGCAAGGCGACATAAAGCATCGGCCTCCACGAGGTTGCCATCCAAACGATAGGTCCAAGCCAGGTTATTGCGTGCTGTCGACGCCATCTCCAGGTTGCCGCACTGCTTGGCCAACTCTAAGGCTTGTTTTGAATGGTCAATGGATGTTTCCAACTCGCTGAGGTTTCGGTACAGGCGTCCCAGATTATTGTGCAGAATGGATTGGACACGGAAATCACGGATCGACTTGGCAAGTTCCAAAGCGCTTTTGAAGTTTGTTTCTGCTTCGGTAGGATTGCCTTCAGAATCAATCAAACCCAAAGTTGTGTAGGCATGGATTCGATCAGCAACATCCAGTTCCTTCTTTTGCAGGATTCGTGAGCATATTTCCCGTGCCTCTTCCGTAAATCCACGTCGTCGTAAATCATCCGCATTTCGCAGGGCGATCTTGGCTTCATCATACGCGCCCGCCCGTTTCAGTTCGTCGATCAAGAATTGGTCCCGGATGTCGCTCTGTTCCTTGTCGTAATAAAGTTCGTCAAAATAGGCATACCCATCTTCCTTGCTGACTTTCAACCAATAGTAAAGGGTTTCCGCCTCCAGCAACCATCGTTCCCAATCACTCTCCCTCGACTGGACATCCTGCAAAATGGTGGTCTGCATCTTCTGCTGCAGCAAACCCTTCTTTTGTCCTTTTATATTTTCAATGCGAGGGAGATAATATTCCCGGATCACCTTGCGAGTCACATTTTTTCTTCCCTCACCACTGATATCTACAGACGGCCATGCATGCTTGTTCACCAAGACAGTCATTTCATCATGCAATGTCCATTTGGGAGGCATGGATCCAATAAAATCCTTTACAAAGGAAAGTTTCAAGAGGACCGTGCTGGCTTCCCTTGCACTCTGTTCATCCATCTCCAGGAGAATGGATAACAAATCAGCATCCATACGGCGGTCAATTTGAGCCATATATAGTATGCTAAAGTCGAGGGGAGATTGCAATTGTCTCACATTGGACACCAATTGGAATTCAAAGTCGTACAACAGTTTTTTTCGTTCTTCGTCCGACTCGATCTGTTCCCGTAGTTCTGACAGGTTCTTCTCGATCAAATCCGGGAGGGGAATATCCTTGTGTAGCCACTCCACTGCCAGTGAAAGCAGGATAGGACGTCCCGCTGTGAGAAGGTGCAGTTTCTCCCGCATCTCTTGTGGAATGATGTGATGATCATCGAGTTCCGCAAAAAAATCCTTCGCTTCTTTCTCATTGAAGCCAGACAATTCCATATATTGGATGTTTTCTTCTTTGAACAAGTCCTGCATCAAGGGATACACTTCCTCTGTCACAGAAGAATCGTGCACCTTATCCCTCCCTGCAACCACAAAGCATGTATTGGGTATCTGGACCAGTTTTTCATAGGATCGCGTCACGCGCCGATCTTCGTATGCATTGTATTTCAGGGCAATCTCGAACGTATCGATTAAGAGCAACAGCCGCTTATCCCTGCTCTCCAAATAGGATGTAATCTCCTGGATAGCGGTATCGACAGCTTCATCCACCTGGGTTTGATAGATCTGGGTAGACACACCTGCTCGAACACCAAGATCGTTTATTTTTTTCTCGAAATTCGGGAGACTCTCAAAGCCAATCGTGCGAGCCAGATGCACTACCTGGTTGATCATTGCAACAGGCTGTTCAGCCAGGTCGAAATATTCAACGATAAAGTGGCTATCGGTGGAATACTCAGCTTTTATCTTTTGCAGCAAGGATGTCTTCCCAATCCCGCCGACACCTGTGATCAGTACCAGCCCACCAGTGGGTCGTTTCAACCAGTTTCTGATATTGTCAAGTTCATTACTTCTGCCGACAAATTCTTTGACAGTCATGGGATATTCTCCATCACGAATTGAACAATGGTGAAAAATCGTCCGAGCCAAAACGCTCGCAATACAAATACCGAACTTCACTATCTCCTTCCAGCATCTCCTTGATGGCTTGCCTTTGATCTTCCACAGGCAATGAGATAGGTTGGATCTGAGATAGCAGGGAATTCCACTCAAGTTCGATTTTCGCTACATCAAGTGCCACAACCTGAAGAGCATGGAACAGCCACTCAACAAAGAAATAATGAATATTGTTATGGGTATTATTGATCAATCTACCATACAACTCTCTGGCACATTCGTGAGTTTTCTGAACATGCTCCATATCCTCGCTATTCCTGAAAGCCAAGTCTAAATACAAAATTCGACGAATGATGTCATCGTGATAAAAGAGTTTTTCCCGGCTGGGAGACTTCAGGATCTTATGTTCACGTAAGGATCCCACCAGGCTCATATCCGCCTGTGAGGTCGTCAGACCCTCTGTACGGAGTTCGTTCAACGTATTCATGTCAATCAACCGGAAGACACAGATGGTCTTAATGTCCTTTTGCGCCTGGGGCAACGGAAAATGATCCAGCACTTTTCGAGAAACACTGCAAACATATTTCTTTATTAGGCTTTCACGGTTATCTTTCAAAAAATCGTCGTAGTTGCGAAGGTTGATTTCGAACAACTCATCCAGGATTCCATTGATCACCGCAGGATGCCCTCCACTCAGGTAAAGCAACTTATTTGCGATATCTGAGATAGTCCCCTGGGCAACACTAATCTGCTTCTTTCTCGCTCTACGACTGATCAGTTCCTCTACATGTACCTTCTCCAATGCCGACAATTCAAGCACATGTGGGGCCCGCAAGAATCGCCTTTGGCCGGAAGTTGTCTCCCATTTTTTGTACTCCCGCCAAAACGATTCGGTATTCGTACCCGATAGCACCACACGAACCGGAAAGGAGACCTGGTCTTTTTCATAATCAATATAAGAACCCGTAATCGCGTCATGCATGACTTTGGCCAGCCATACCACCCCGGGCGGCGTAAGATTTTCGATGGAATCAATGATCAGCAAAACACCAAGTGCAGGCCCATTGCGAATACCCCTGCTCATGTGATTTAAGATGTAATCACTTAATTGTCTTGCAGCATCATCACTGCTGTAGGTGGCTGCCAACTTTCTCTCACAGATCGCCTCCCACAGATAGGTTGTTGCATCGTCAGGATTCTCACATTTCGCCAGATCGACATAACGATAATTCCATTTCCGCCGAAGTTCATCGTTGTCGTTAATCCTCTCAATAAGACGCTTCAATAAGCGACTCTTGCCATACCCCGTAGGTGCGCTCACCAACGCATATTGCCAATATGAGTCATAAAGCTTTTCGAGTGTAGCCAGTTCGATCTCTCTGTTAACAAACTCAAAATCCTCCTCCTTCGTAGGACTCATGACAGGAGGAGCTTCTTCGGATTTGCCGTGAAGCGCTCTCAATAATGTCTGATAGTTCTGCTCGTTATAGGGTTCTCCATGTAAATCGATATAATACTTACCGGAGGACCATGAAGGTGCTGCATCCCTCCATTCTCCTTTTCGCAAGACAGGGATGAATTTGCGCTGATTTCTGGTAACAAACAATTCGCCTGTGATAATGTCCCCTTCGTATCCAGCACCGCCATCGCGTTTATCAGATTTTTCCTTATATCGAGGTGTACAAATATAAAGAACAAAATCACTCTCGCGTATCGACTGTTCCATAAACGCAGGTAACTGGTCACCCGGTACGGCATGCCATTGATCAAGGATCGTCTCTATGCCGTTTCTTCGTAGCGCGGCAGCAAATTGCTTCACCCACTCCTTATGTTGCTCATCATCCCAGGAATAGGAGACAAATACTTTCGGTGCACTCATTGGGCTTTTCTCCCCATTATTTCAAAAAATAGTATACCAATTGAAACATTTTTTTCATCTCCCCAACAAAAAGAATGGATTTCCTGCCAAATCGATTTCTGCCGACTCATCATCCTGTCCTCCTATTAAGGTCACAGGCTTCGTGTGCCATGATAGTGCTGTCAAATACCTAACCTGACGTTTGAAACAAGTATCCCGCTTTTATTGAGCCTGTGACTATTAACACAAGATCGTGATGAAGTATAGGATATTTCATCCAAAAACACAATAGGCTGGTTTAGCGGAAGCGCTTTTTAACGAGTATCGTGTTACGGGTGTATGACCGTCGGCTTCAGTTCCAGTTTATCGATTAAGCCGTTCAATTCCTCATCACTTAAGCGCCTCCCCTTCCCGGCATAGGCGGTCAGGGCAGCTTCAAGCATGTTGGTGCCGAAGGAGCGACCTTCGTAGCGTGGCGTGGTTGTGATGACTGTCTTTACCCCCCGTTCCTTCAGCAACTCGATATTGTCTTCCGTGGTCGTGTTGGTCACCACGGTTTTACCCGGCAAACTCTTCGGCATATATTTTCGCATGAACAGGAAATCACCTGCAATCAGGTCGGACTCTTCAAAGTATTTGACATATTTCGGTTCCTGTTCAGCGCCGTCGCTGCCGTAGAAGAGCATGGACATCGGGAAGTGACTGA
>CAZKSG010000252.1:0-5352 GCA_964555335.1 uncultured Anaerolinea sp. | reverse complement strand
CCTGATCGAAGGCGGCGTGTTCCATGTTGATGACCACGCTCTTCACTTTCTCGTGGGCGATCAACTCGGCGAAGCGATAGGATTCTTCCTGCGGAGGCAGCGCGCCGATGGATACATTGCCGGCACCGTCGGTCAAGACGATTAACAACGGTTCCACGTCGGGATGATGGAGTTTTTCCTGGTGTAACACATCAGCTGCAAGGAACAAGCCAGCCGAAAGCGGAGTCTTTCCGCCAACGGGAATATCCATCAGCGCGCGTTGGGCAAGTTGTACCGAGTTGGTAGGGGGAAGGACAAGAGTCGCACGGTCCTTTTGGAAGACGATCAATCCCACGCGGTCGCGGCGCTGATAGGCGTCGGTGAGAAGCGAAAGGATAGCACCTTTCGTTGCGTTCATACGTTCGGCAACCGCCATCGACCACGAAGCATCTACCAGGAACAAAACAAGATTCGCGACGCGCTTGACACGAATCTTGCGTTGTAAGTCAGATGATTCAATTGCGAAAGCTAATCGTTTACGTTTCTCTGTGCGCTTCTGCTGGAAGGGCGCCGCGGCTCTAAAGGTTGCGTCAAAGGCGATGTCATCTTTCTTATCGCCCGCTGGACGCGCCTTGATATAACGCCCATGCTTGCGCTCGGTCCTGGTCAACGAGCGGCGGCCAGCATGTTTGCGAGCCAACTTATCGAGCGGGGTGTTCAACTTGCGCGGCTGGAACTTTTCGCCGGGCTTGACCTTTTGTCCGCCTTCCCACCAGTTGGCGCTGGTGTTGGCGAACACATCCTGCGGCATCTGTTCCGGTTTGCCTTGCTGCGGTCCTTCCTCGCGCTCATCTTCGAGCTTTAAGTTTTTTTTTCCTCTGGTTTGCCTTCCTGAGACTCGGACTCATCGGCCGCTTCGTCATTCGGCATGGATTGACCTGCAAGCTGCTCGATGCGTTCCTGCAACTGTTCGGTCGTCATCTCGGCCTGTTGGAACGGAGTCCGCTTGATGCGGTGGGGGAGAGCGAGTTCCGCGGCCAAAGCGATATCGTGATCGTTGATCTTTGTGCGACCTTCGAGAGCAGCCTGTGCGCGCGCTGCTTTCAGGATCACGAGATCTGCACGATGACCATCCACATTAAGAGATGCGGTCAACGCGGCGATGGATAGCAGATCCCGGCTGGTGTGGGTCACCTGCCCGACGAGTTCGCGGGCCCGCTCGATCTGGTGTGAGAGTTCTTCCTCTTTCGGCATGAATTTTTGGCGGAAAGCCTCCGCATCCTGTTCGAAAGCAAGGTTTCGTTCCATGATGCTGACACGTTCGCGTGCCTCGCGGATACCGACGATATCCACAGAGAGGGCGAAGCGGTCCAGTAATTGGGGGCGGAGTTCGCCTTCCTCCGGGTTCATCGTCCCGACGAGGATGAAGCGGGCGGGATGGGTGAAGGAGATGCCTTCGCGTTCGACCATGTTGACGCCCATTGCGGCGGAGTCCAGCAGGACGTCCACCACGTGATCGTCGAGCAGGTTGACTTCGTCGATGTAGAGCAGACCGCGGTTTGCACCCGCTAAAATACCCGGCTCGAAATGGCGTTCGCCCTTTTGAATCGCCTGTTCGATATCGAGCGTACCTACCACACGGTCCTCTGTTGCAGAGACTGGGAGATTCACAAACGATGTTGTTCGAATGTGCGAAGGGACCTTTCCATCTCCCTTGAAGCGTTCCCTACACTCGGTGCACCATGTAGACGGCTTGTCTGGGTCACAGCCGAAACGGCAGTCATCGACCACTTTGACCTTGGGAAGCAATGCCGCCAGCGCACGCGAAGCAGTGGATTTGGCCGTTCCTCGCTCACCACGGATCAATACGCCGCCAATACGCGTATCCACGGCGTTCAAGATGAGCGCACGTCGCATGCGCTCCTGTCCTACAATTGCGGTAAATGGAAAAATAGGGGGCATTTATCATCAACTCCGAAACGGGATTATAACCCGTGAATCGGGTTTGGGAAGATATTTTTCGCTATCTTTCATTAATTAATTCACCCACCCTGCCTGTGGTTTGTCAGGGTTGCAAACTTCCATGTTCAACTGTATAATCGCCCTTACATTTTTCTCAACCGGAGTTTCAAGTGACAGATCAGAATCAAGCCTTTCCTGCTCAAGGGAGCGATGCCAATCAGCAGGGAGAACAACACGTAAATAACAACCAAACGATGGAGTCTTTGCTGAAGGATCAGGAGCTCAACGTAGATTTGCCTCAGCCCGGCGAGATTCGCACCGGCATGATCGCAAGCATTAGTCCCAGTCAGATCCTCGTCAGCATCGGCGCCAAGTCAGAAGGCGTTGTTTCTGGTCGTGAACTGGACCAACTAACCGCTGAAGAACGTGAAGCGTTGAAGGTCGGTCAGGAAGTTCATGTCTTTGTGATCAATCCTGAAGATGAGAACGGCAACGTCGTTCTCTCCCTGAAGCGTGCCCAGGAACAGATCTCCTGGGAAAACGTCGAGAAACTCGTCGAAGGCGATACCGTTATTGACAGCAAAGTCATCGGTTTCAACAAGGGCGGTTTGATCGTCGGTGTGGAAGGCCTGCGCGGTTTCGTGCCCTCCTCCCAGATCAGCGCCATGCGTCGCAGCCAGTCCACCGGCGACACTCCTGAACAGCGCTGGCAGAAGATGATCGGACAGCCGATCTCCGTCCGCGTGATCGAGGTCGACCGGGAACGCCGCCGCCTCATCCTTTCGGAACGCGCCGCCAGCACCGAATCCCGCCAGTCCATTAAGGAACGTGTGATCGAGGAACTCGAAGAGGGCAAGGTGTATACCGGTCGTGTGACCAGCCTGGCCAACTTTGGTGCCTTCATCAACATCAACGGCGCCGATGGACTCGTCCATCTTTCCGAACTTTCGTGGGATCACATCGATCACCCGCGCGAAGTGCTGGAAGTGGGGCAGGAGATCAAAGTCAAAGTCATTAACGTGGACAAAGACAAGAAGCGCATCGGTCTCTCTGTCCGTGCGTTGCAGGCAGATCCCTGGCGTTCACGTGTTGAAAAATATAGCGTCGGTCAACTCGTTGAAGGCGTGATCACCCGCCTGACCAAGTTCGGTGCTTTTGCCCGTCTCGAAGGCGACATTGAAGGACTGATCCACATCTCCGAAATTGCCGAGCACCGCATCGAGCACCCGAAGGAAGTTCTCAAGGAAGGTGAAGTCAAGAGCCTGCGTGTCATCCGCATTGACCCGGATCAGCATCGAATTGGGTTGAGCCTTCGCAAAGTGGACTCGGCTGCCTTTGCCGATAAGGACTTCAAACTTCTGACCGCAGAATTTGGCGCAGAAGATGACCCCGAAGGTTCCGAGGCTTCTGATGACATCCCAGGCGATATGCCCGAGGAAAACAAGGAAGCCTAACAAAAAACAAGAGCGTCCCAGGTGGGGCGCTCTTTCACCATTATGCCCCTGATCATCGATTCACATCAAGATATTGCGTTTAACATGCTCTCGTATGGGCGTGATTACACGCGTTCTGCATACGAAACACGCCGTCTTGAAGCCAACACACCAATACCGGAACAAAATGGTGATTGCACAGTCGGCTGGCCCGAATATCAACAGGGACAGGTTGCAGCAATTTTTGCGACGCTTTTTGCAACCCCGGCGCGCAAAAAGGAATTATTTGATACCGTTTGGTATACGGATTCTGAATCTGCACATCGCCTTTACCGGGATCAGATCATAGTCTATCGAAAGTTGGCCGATTCTCACCCGGATAAATTTCGCCTCATCGCGTCGGCGAAGGAGTTTGATTCTGTTATTGAGCATTGGTCCAAGCCCGTGCGGGATGGGGAGGGACATCCCGTTGGCCTGATCTATCTCATGGAAGGTGCAGACGGCATCCGTTCACCGCACGAACTTAGCGAATGGTACGACATGGGGCTGCGCATTATTGGACTTGCCTGGGCAGGGACACGTTATTGCGGCGGCACCTCTGAACCGGGTCCGCTCACGCCCGAGGGACGCCAGCTTGTCTCGGCGATGGCTGATTACAACTTTGTCCTGGATCTCAGTCACATGGATGAAGCTGCCGCGTATGAGTCGCTGGATCGTTACGAAGGACCTGTCATTGCAACCCATTCCAATTGCGCCGCCCTAATGAAAGGCTCCGAGACGAACCGTCATTTGCCGGATCGCGTGATCGAAGGTTTGATCGAACGTGATGGCGTGATCGGTGTGATCCCGCTGAATACCTTCCTTAAGGTGGGCTGGTTGCGCAAGAATGGAAGTCGTAAAGAAGAAGTGAAACTGGATGCATTGATCGCCCACATTGATCACATCTGTCAGATTGCAGGAGACTCTTTACACGCCGGTATCGGCTCGGACTTGGATGGCGGCTTCGGGCTGCAATCCACACCGCTGGAACTGGATACGACCGCTGATCTGCAGAAGATCGCTGCCGGGCTGATGACGCGTGGGTATAGCGAAATGGATGCAGAAAATATTCTTGGGGGTAACTGGCTGCGATTCCTGCGAAAGAATTTACCATCATGAACGGCGAGACGACGAATAACATATCGTATTTGCGAATTCGTTTCAGCCTGATCACGGTTGGGGTGGGCCTGTTCATCTTTGCCGTCGGAGCAAAACCGAACTGGTTCGGCTGGGACCGTAGCCCTGTGGTTGGTTTTATTCAGATCTCTGTTTTTCTCGTTGGATTGGCTTTGATCTGCATTGGAGGCTATGTTGGTCTTTCTGCCCTGTGGGGTAAGGAGCAGCGCAGCATCATCGCCGACATTGGTTCACGATTGGTTGGGACGGGGTACGTGATCACTATATTTACCGGCATGGCAGATGTATTCGGCATGGGCACGCAGCCGTTGCCTGATGTGCCATACTTCGGTCCCTGGCAGGCGGGAGGCGTGTTGATCGGCCAATCCGTCATTGCCATCGGTTTTCTCATGCTTATACCGTATCAATATTTTTTCAAGAAGGCTCACGAATAAAAAATTCCCTGTTCAGGGACTTTTTTATTCAGAATACAGTTCGCGGTCTTCGTATCCATGGACTGAATGCAAGCTGGATCAGTTTGGTATTGATCTTGAGCAGCGGGTCGCCAATCCATGTGGCAAACTTATCCCACCAAATAAATATAAATGGTTTACGAACTGCAACGACCAAAACAGTGAACAAAATAAGAGCGCTTGTAAACAATAAGGCCCGCAAAATGAACAGCATCATACCCGCGAATAAAAGCGGAAAAAACGTCACCACGGACGAAACGATCGCAAGAGGATAATAAGTTCTCTTCCTTGGATCATCTGCTTTTCGACGCTTATTTGCATAGTAGGTGTAGACCACACATACGAAAACG
>CAZKSG010000251.1:0-5371 GCA_964555335.1 uncultured Anaerolinea sp. | reverse complement strand
CCGATGCGCTCAACCGCAACACCGAAATGGAATTTCTGCGCAACAAGGAACGCTACGAATTCCTCAAATGGGGACAGCAAGCCTTCAGCAACTTCCGCGTTGTACCGCCGATGACCGGTATCGTGCATCAGGTCAACCTGGAATATCTGGCGGATGTCGTAATGACGAAGAAAGATGGTAACGACACGTTCGCCTTCCCCGATACACTCGTCGGCACCGACTCGCACACCACCATGATCAATGGTCTGGGCGTGGTTGGCTGGGGTGTGGGCGGTATCGAAGCCGAAGCCGTGATGCTCGGTCAGCCCATGGACATGCTCCTGCCGGATGTGATCGGCTTCAAACTCCACGGCAAACTTAATGACGGTGTCACTGCCACCGACCTCGTGCTCACCGTCACACAGATGTTGCGCAAGAAAGGTGTTGTGGATAAGTTTGTCGAGTTCTACGGTCCCGGCTTGGAGACCATGAGCCTCACCGACCGCGCCACCATTGCCAACATGGCTCCTGAATACGGCGCCACCATCGGCTACTTCCCCGTGGATGCAGAGACGCTGCGCTACATGCGCCTGACTGGTCGCTCTGAAGAGACCGTTGCCCTCACCGAAGCCTACATGCGCGCACAGGGACTCTTCCGCGACGCGAACAGCCCTGACCCTGAATTCACCGACACGCTCGAACTGGACCTTGGAACGGTCGTCCCCTCTTTAGCCGGACCCAAGCGCCCGCAAGATCGGGTGCCAATGTCTGAACTCAAAGAGACGTTCAACAAGGCATTAACCGCCCCGGTCAAGGAACGCGGCTTCGAACTCAAGCCCGAAGCGCTCACCAGCGAAGCTACCTTCGGCACTCCCGCTCCGCAAGGGCAAGCCAACGGCGGCTCGATGAAGATGAAGCATGGGGCGGTCGTGATCGCTGCGATCACATCCTGTACAAATACAAGCAACCCTTCTGTACTGGTGGCCGCGGGATTGGTCGCCAAGAAAGCCGTCGAAAAGGGACTCAGCGTCAAACCGTACGTCAAGACATCACTGGCACCCGGTTCGCGTGTGGTGACAGAATACCTCCAGCAAGCCGGTTTGATCGAACCGCTCTCAAAACTCGGGTTCAACGTCATCGCCTACGGATGCACCACCTGTATCGGCAATTCGGGTCCGCTCCCGGCTGAAGTTGCCAAAGCAGTGACCGGGTCCGATCTGGTGGCGGCGGCGGTGCTCTCAGGCAATAGAAACTTCGAGGGTAGAGTCCACCCAATGGTGAAGGCAAACTTCCTTGCCAGTCCGCCGCTTGTCGTGGCGTATGCTTTGGCTGGCACAGTCGATATCGATCTGGATAAAGAACCGCTTGGCACTGGATCAGATGGACAGCCTGTTTATCTCAAGGACTTGTGGCCCACCCAAAAAGAGATCAACGAAGTCGCTACATCCAGCGTGCGTGCGGAGATGTTCAAGACGCGCTATGCTGATGTATTCAGCGGCTCGGATATGTGGAAGGAGATCAAGGTCACCGGCGGAGATCTGTATGAATGGGATGATCGTTCCACCTATATTCATCACCCACCCTACTTCCAGGAATTGACGCTCAATGTTGGTTCGGTGAGCGACATCAAGGCGGCGCGCGTGCTTGGTCTCTTCGGCGACTCGATCACAACCGACCACATCTCCCCGGCTGGCAACATCGCTGCTGACAGCCCCGCCGGAAAATTCTTGCAGGAAAACGATGTGGCTCCGCAATACTTCAATTCGTATGGCGCTCGCCGTGGCAACGATTTGGTGATGGCACGCGGTACCTTCGCCAACATCCGCTTGAAAAACTTGCTTGTCGCTCCCAAGGAAGGAAACTGGACCAAGAACCAACTGACTGGCGAGGTGATGCCGATCTACGATGCAGCGATGAAATATCAAAGGGAAGGTATTCCCGCCATCGTCATCGCAGGCAAAGAATATGGGACTGGCTCCAGCCGCGACTGGGCGGCAAAAGGTCCGCTGCTGCAGGGAGTGAAAGCGGTCATCGCAGAGTCGTTCGAGCGCATCCACCGCTCGAATCTCGTAGGTATGGGCATCCTTCCGCTGAAATTTATGGATGGACAAAACGCTGAGTTACTTGGATTGAAAGGCGATGAAGTCTTCGAGATTGAAGGCTTGAGCGACAAGATGGCACCGAAGTCTATCGTGAATGTGAAGGCAAAGAAGGCTGACGGTTCTGTGATCGAGTTCAAAGCTACTGCGTTATTGAATACCGATGTGGAAGTGAATTACTACCGCAACGGTGGCATCCTGCACACGGTGTTGCGAAACCTGGTCAAATAATTCCCTGGCCAGAAAGGAAACCATGCGCGAAATAACGATACCCATCAGCGATGAAATCATCCGTAGTTTGCATGTAGGCGAACCTGTGGAACTTAGCGGAGTCATGCTCACCGGGCGCGATGCTGTCCACAAATGGATGAGCGAGACATTCATCAAGAAGACCCGCGAGCCACAGGGCGACGACCTTCAAGTTTACGAAGAGATCAAAAAATATCTCGATCAGGGTGTGTTGTATCATTGTGGTCCTGTTGTTTCAGGGCTTGCGACCAAAGAATATAAGTTCATTGCTGCGGGTCCAACCACGTCCACACGCGAGGAGCCTTATCAAGCCAATGTCATGAAACACTTCAATATCAAAGGCGTGATTGGCAAAGGGGGGATGGGAGCAAAGACATTACAAGGATGTGTGGATACACCGGGCGTGTACTTCCATGCTATTGGTGGGGCCGCTTCATTTCTGGCGCAGACTGTCCAGCGTGTGTTGGGCGTCTACAAGCTTGACGAGTTCGGCGTCCCTGAAGCGATGTGGGTGATCGAAGTTAAGAATTTCCCTGTGGTCGTCACCATGGATGCGCATGGGCAGAGCAAGCACTCCCTGCTTGATGAAAGCTCTGGGAAGGTTTTGGAAGACCTGTTGTCACGACCGTACTAAAATTTCAGTCCCAGAACAGGAGTGAATCAGAAAATTCACTCCTGTTTTTCTTATCCACTTTTCCCGTTACAATTGGCGGCAATCAAAGGATAAAACGTGGATCACCTCTTAACCCTTTTTTGGATATTTCTGAAAATCAATCTCCTGAGTACATCTGGCGCAGCTTCCACGGGACTTCTTTATAACGAAGCCGTGGGGCATTTTCTGACCGAGGATCAATTTGTGCAGGCAGTTGGGCTGGCAACGCTGCTCCCGGGTAGTGATGCATTGCAGCTGGCCATGTTCGTTGGTTATAGCGTAGCTGGCATTCCGGGTGGACTGGTTTCCTTGTTTGCTGCCATTCTTCCCCCTACCATTCTGATGTTTGGATTGGTATCCATTTTACATCGAGTTCAACGCGAAGCCTGGCTAAGTCGTTTCGTAGAAGGATTAACTCCCGCAGTTGCCGTGCTGATTCTTACGGTCTCGTGGAAGGTCTTGAAAAATGGTTCGGGTGGGGAATTTGATTGGATCATGGTGGGCGTGGGGGGCGCCAGTTTGCTGGCCTACATCTTTGAGATTCCGGCGCCGTTCGTGATTTTGATCGCTGGCTTGATTGGGACATTTGTGTTCAAATGAATCAACCGTCCAAGTTTCAAGTTTGGTTTCGATTGTTCTGGATATTTCTCAAGGTCAACCTGCTTACCACGGCAGGACCAACTTCGATTGGCTTGTTATACAGGGAATGTGTGGGAAAGATCATGACCGAACCACAGTTCGTGGAAGCGGTTGGTTTTTCGAATCTGATCCCTGGCAGTGAAGCGTTGAAGCTGGCCATGTTCATTGGATATTCATCGGGACGCATCCCCGGTGTGCTGGCAGCACTGCTTGGTGCGATCATTCCACCGACAGTGATCATGCTGACCGTTGCTTCTGTGCTCGTACGTTTTCAAGGGCAGGAATGGATGAAGCTCTTCATCAAAGGCATGACACCCGCGATTGTGGTGTTGATGGCGATGGTGGCATGGCAGTTATTCCGCGTGGCAAATCCCCAGTCTATTAAGTGGCGTCCGGTGTTACTGGCCGCACTATCATTTGTGGCTTTGTACCTTGGTGTTGCTCCACAATATGTATTGATCGGCGCCGGCATTCTTGGTGTAATCCTTTACACTCCACGGAGTTATTAATGGAATCAGAATTATTAATCGCAACGAATGGATTTCGAGGAACATGGCTGTCCATCGAATATGGCGCCTGGCTTGCAGAAATCATGCGGATGAAGATCACGCTTCTGGGTGTGACGGAGAACATCAACCCTGCCGCCATAGATGATCATCACCCACTGGAGGATGTCTTTGAACGTGCTGTTGGCCTGTTTAGAGAGAAGGGACTCGCTTATACTCTTGAGGTCCGTAACGGGGAGGCGGAAACGGTCATTCCAGAAAAAGCCAACAGTGCCGATTGCATCACGGTGGTGAGCCCATTAGGTCGTACACAGATCCGCCGAATGATATCGGGACGCTCCATCCGTCCGTTGATGGAACGTATCAAGGGACCGATCCTGTATGTTCCTGAATTGCGTTTGCCGTTGAAAAAGATTTTGATCGGTGCCGGTGGACTTGGGTATGAAGAAGTGGCGGAAAATCTTGCGCTTCAAGTGGCAACTGCAAACCTGGCGGAGGTCACCATTCTGCACGTTATCCCCCCTACTGACCTCGATTATCCAACCACCCGTGGATTACAGGCGCATGTGAAAGACCTTGCGGCAACCGATACACTTCCCGGGCGCAGTTTACGACGTGCTTTGGAGATTGCACAACATGCAGGGCTGAGTGCCAAAGCGATCGCTCGGCAGGGGATCGTGGTCGAGGAGATACTGTCTGAGCTTAAAGAGGGGAACTACGATATGGTCTGTATGGGGTCATCCTATAGCACGCACACATTGCGGCAGTACTATGCTCCACATGTCACAGCTGAAGTGGCGGAATCGGCAAACCGGCCCGTGTTGACTGCGCGTTACCGTCGTGAATAAAAAAGATGCGACAAATCCTGTCGCATCTTTCATTTCACTCGACCCGATATCATAAGCCTGGCGTATATTTATTTTCCCATTCCGAGATGGCTGCGCGAATGGCTGTTTTGATCTCCGCATCGGGGACTTCATCGATGCTTGTATATTTTGTTATCCCCACATACACTATAACTCCACCATCCAATGACTGTGCGAGGAAAATGCCGCGATTTTCCAATGGAGTCCCTGCGAGACGTGTCTGTAAGACAGAATCGATCTGACTGACAATGCTTCCCGCAGGTGCAGCAGGACGATCCTCCTTTGCGATGATCGTAGGATATGTTGTTGATTGAGATACAACTGGTGAAAGAGGAACAGGCTGGGGTGAATCGGGCGAAAGGGGAGTCGCGATGGGAATGT
>CAZKSG010000250.1:0-5397 GCA_964555335.1 uncultured Anaerolinea sp. | reverse complement strand
TTTGATAAAGGTTGACCCCGAACACTTCCTTGAGCATTGCAGTGACAAAACCCGTGCGACCAATGGTTGCCACGAACGCGAACGCCAATGGGACGCCTGCAAAATTGGAAGCGACGCCCGAAAATGTGATCAAGGCCGTACGAAGCGGACGCGGCAACCCACCCACCGTCACTGTATATGCCAGCAGAAAACCAAAAATGCCGCCGCCGATGGCCGTCACCGCGCTGATGCGGATGCTCAGCCAATAAGCGTCGAGAATATTCTTTTGCGTGACGAGGTCAAGCACATTCTTGAAAGTGAAGTTCCCGTCACTATCGGTAAAACTGCCAATGAATAATCGCAGAGATGGCAGAACAAGGAACAAGATTGCAAATAGAAAAAACGGAGCAACCCCCAGCCAGTTTTTCCAGTCCGTCTCAGGCTTGATCTTTGGTGCGGGAAGTGCAGTTTGGGCCATGTGCATTCACCTCATCGAAAGGACGTGATGTGGCGAGACCCTGCCGGGGCAGGGTCTCGCACAATTCGATCTACTTTTTCAGCTATGGGGCGGCTTGAATATTGGCACCGACGACTTTATCCCAGTCCGCAGTGATGAGCGCCTTGGCGGCATCCAACTGAGCGACGGTGGGGAACACTGCACCGGAAACATCGGGCAGCTTCGCAAGCAGGTCGGCGGGAATGACACCGCGTGCGCGCATATCGGCTTCACGGATCGGGTGGCAGTAGCCCTTCATCCAGATGGTCTGACCTTCATCGGAATACAGGAATTCCATCCACAACTTGGCGGCGTTGGGGTGCGGAGCATAGGCGCTGATCGCCTGAACATACACACCGGCGAAACGGCCGGAAGCCGGGATCACCACCTGCGCAGCCGGGTTGCCAGCGAAAGAGTCGATGGCGGCCAGAGCGTTATAGTCCCATGTGATGCGGATGGGGGTCTCGCCCTTGGCAACCAAACCGTTGTTCGAGATCAACGGAACGAGATTTCCAGCGGTGTTCAACTTGGCGAAGTAATCGAGACCGGGCTGGGCATCATCGAGAGAACCGCCATTGGCAAGGCTGGCTGCAAATACGGACTGGATCGCCTGGTTGGAAGTGCGTGGATCACCAGAAAGCGCAACCTGTCCATTGTATTTCGGGTCGAGCAGGTCGGCCCAATCCTGCGGGACTTCAGACTGAACATCGGTGTTGACCAGGAAGGCCAACACACCATAGTAATCGCCATACCAATAGCCATCCGGGTCCTTGGCATCGTCAGGGATGCTATCCCAGGTGGAGACCTTGTACGGCATGAGCAGGTTTTCGGCCTTCGAGGAAGTACCGAAAGCGAAACCTACGTCAATCACATCTGGCGCCTGAGGACCTTTGTTGTCCTTGTTGGCCTTGATGGCTTCGATCTCATCACCAGACCCAGCATCTGGATTCAACTCGTTGACTTCAAGCCCATACTTGGATTTGAACGTCTCAATGGCTTCACCGTAATTGCACCAGTCATGCGGAAGCGCAATCGTGGTAAGCATGCCTTCAGCCTTGGCAGCAGCAATCAGGTCTGCCATGGGGTCCGCTGCGGGAGCCTCGGTTGCGGCTGGCGCTTCCGTGGCGGCAGCCGGAGCTTCTGTCATGGCAGGAGCCTCGGTTGCAGCAGGTGCTTCTGTAGCTGCTGGAGCACAGGCCGCTAGAACCATGCTCAAAAGCACGAACAGCGAAAACAGGTTGAACAACTTTCGGGATCGCATTTCTCTTCTCCTTTGATGAATTGTGAGAGCCACGCGCTCTCTTCAGGCTTGATTATATACTTAACACCTCGTTTTTCGTTAAGGAATTGTAAGGTTTTGCTTAACGAGCAACTTCCTCCACTTCTTCGTACCAGCGGACACGCGTCCCCACCTTGTCACGCATTTGCCATGCCAGAGACTTTGGCATCGCCACGAACGTTCGCTGGATCTCGGATATTCGCTTCAAGATCAAGCCGCGTTCTGATTCCGTTAAGTTGAGCTTTTCATCGCCGACCACTTCCTCCACCCGCTTGAGATTGATGGACGTGGTCTTGTAAAGCCCCCAATCCTGACCACATAATTTTGCGATGTACTCCAGATTGATCCTGCCTTCATCCGTGTTGCCAACATCGTTATAAAGCAGCAATGAAGCAATATCGAGCGCATCCTTGTGATTCAATTCCACGATCTGGGCCTTGGACAACAACAGTTCAGTAAGCGGTACTGTGACCGGGTCAAGATCGAGACGTCCGTTCATTGGCAGTTTATGACACATCTCGAAATTACCGACAAAGATATCCACATGACGCTCGCTGTTAGGGTCCAGATAAATCTGCCGCTTTGAGCCATTGAGAACATTGAATTGGCGATGCGATTCGTAACCCATTTCTTGAAAGAACGGTTCGATCCGTTTTCGGTCTGTTTCGGCAATTACAAAATCAAGGTCGCGATATTCGCGTGTAAAGAACTTTTGCAAGTCCCCGCTCCGCACACGGATCGCCAACCCACCGATCGCGCGCAGAAGGAGGGAGCTTGCTCTCGCAGCTTCGACCAATCGGTTCATTTCATCCAGGATGTCAGGTAGAATTGGCATACAAAAATGGTTTCTGGAATTCCTACGTTATCGTCTTTTTGATTCTAACAGCAAACGTTTCCATCGGCAGACAAGAAACAGGAGATATACCATGACCCAGACGATCAGCGACCTCATGCACAAAGGACTGCTCACATGCCCACCCACCACATCCCTTGGGCAGGTGGCTGCCCTTCTCGATGAACACCAGGTCCATGCATTGGTCGTTGCAGAACAACCCGATCAACCATTGGGCATTATCTCCGACTTCGATCTGTTGGCAGGCGAATGGCTCTCGGTCGATGAAGAAAGTCTAAATACCATGCGCAAACTGACAGCCCGCGACCTGATGACATCACCCATCGAAACGGTGGATGTCAACACACCCGTGAGTGAAGCCGCCGAACGGATGGATAAAAAAGATATTCACCGCATGCTGGTCATGGATGCGGGCAAACCCGTTGGCATTCTCTCCATCTCTGATCTTGTCGCCGGCATCGCGGCCCAGGAACCCATCCGTCGTGATAGTGTGGGGCATGTGATGTCGGGCACATTTCTCGTTTGCCGCGAAGATAACACGATCCTCTCTGCTGCGCGTACCATGACCCAGGCCGGATGGCGCTCGATCATCGTGGTAGATGCCCACGGAAAACTTCAGGGCGTCATTACCGGGCATCAACTTGTGCACCTGGCAGGCAATAACGTGGATGAGGGACTACAAGTCAAAGAGTACATGAATCGCAACCTCATCACTGTGGATATCAACGCCAGCCTGCAGGAGGCGGCAAACCTGATGATCCAAAACCATCGTCACCGCGTCATCGTGATTGACAGGAATGACCCGGATGGTTTTCCTCTGGGCGTTATTTCCTCTTTCGACATCGTCGCCGAGATGGCACGCCCGCAATCCATCTGGCAGCGATAAAACGAGCCGTACACATACCAAACAGGGACAGGTGCGATTCGCGTCTGTCCCTGTTTGATTCTTGAACCGCCTACAGACTATTCCACAGGTATCTCGGTCTGGACCTTGTCCATGTCGATACCGCCGCGTTTACGATACGACTTGAAACCATAATAGATCGCAGCAGCCAAACCATACGTCACCAACAGGAAAATGACGGAATTTGTGTTGGCAAGGCTGATGCCATATAACCCGGGAGGTACACCTCCGCTATTCAGCCACGGATCAAAGAACCATTCCACGAGCAGGAAGAGCAGGAAGCCACCAAATATCACACCGGCTACAGTAATAAGGGGAATACCCGCCACTTTCATCTTGGCGATCGGCGACGCTTCAAAGAGTTCCTTCTTCTTAAAGGGTAGAACAATGGCAGCGATTGCCGTACCAAAATACATGATGGCGATACCCTGTGTAGCCGCCAGCGTGATGGATTTAAATCCAGCTACATTGTAGGCATACAAAGCTGAAACCAGAACAGCGGGCACCACCATGTACAACATTGCATTCACAGGAGTCCCGTTCTTGTTCAATTCAGCGGCTTTCTCCGGGAGCAGGCGATCAAATGCCGCAGCGAAGATGACGCGAGTCGAGGAAAGGAACAAGGTCCCTGCCCAACCAAACCACCATGTACTCATCAACAGAAGCACAATGATTTGAACGAGGCGATTGCTGGTGAGGAAAACCGCCAGCATTGCCGGGTTGGGCCAGACGGGCAGCGGCGGCACATCGGTCACATATCCCCATGCATAATTCCACCACGCACCGTTCGCCTGCATATAGAAATCCCAGCCGATGGTTTTATTGACACCCAAAAAGAACAGGATGCCCAATATGGTTGTCACGCCGAGCGCCCAAGCCATTCCGGCAAAGTTACGCTTGTAATCGGTGGCGCCGCGCACTTCACCGTACAATGTTGCACCCCAGTTCGGCCACAAATTGAAGAAAACCAGATACGGGAGTGTAAGCAAAATCAAATAGAACGATCCGCCAGTCATCGGAGTCGATGCAAAGGCCGCCACGCCAGCATCGACAGTGGGTGCATATAAGCTACCTTGGGTACCAAAGTAGGCTGCGGAATTGGCATCCAAGCCGGCCTTGAATTTCTCGGGCGAGCCGGTGAACAGCAGAACGATCACGATCAATAAACCAAGCATGCCTGCATAAAACGAATATTTCTGAATACGTGCATAGGTCTTCATACCCAGGAAAATGACCAGCGCTACGAAGACGAGGGTCAATAGGGAACAAACAAAAAGTGCATTTCCCTGTCCGGCGATCCATACGGCCGCACCCTGCATCCCAAAGGCACCAAGCAACGGAGTGAGCACGATCTGACGAAGCATGTCGCCATAGATCGGCGTCCACAACCAGAGCGTAAACCACCAGCCCGTGATCGAAAGGATAAAGCCGATCCCGCCGCCGAAGATACGCGTCTGCCAGACGTAATCGCCACCGGAACGCGGCATCACGGCGATCAGGGATGCATACACCACCACTTCGAAAATGATGAACACCGCGCTCACGATCAACGCCGGGATCATCCCGCCGCCAAAGTAATACATCTGGCTGAAACTATAGAACCCAAGCGTTACCAGGTTGATCGAAAAGAACGCGTAAATAAACGCATCAAACACCGACCAGGAACGTACCATGCCTGTCGCTTTGCGGACAAACAAGTTGCTCATAAGATCTCTCCTCTTCTGGAAATAGGTTGAAATGCAGAATTTCGTTCTGCGGTGCTATTGTTCATAACACTGGACAATCTGCAGAGTTATCCTGAAGTCAGTACAAAATTTTCGATTTTAGTTTTACCAAGTTTCACAATCGCCCCCAACAACGTCCCCTGTTCGTACATCGAGCCGGGA
>CAZKSG010000249.1:0-5494 GCA_964555335.1 uncultured Anaerolinea sp. | reverse complement strand
GCCACCTCATTGACGGCGCACATCACACCTTCGTACTTCGAGAGCGGTCTGCCATAATCATGGCATACTATGTATCCGTGATCGCTCAAACGCGATGCAATGGCAGATAACTCTTTTCGAACCGCGTAAAAGCTATGGTACGCATCGACCAGGGCAAAATCGATCGGCTGATCGTGCAAACCGAGCCAGGAGAGCAAGCTGTTCGGCAAAGAGCCCGGCATCAATGTGATGTTGGAGACCGAGTCAAACCAGGGATCGCCCTGCTGCAGTTCCTCCAGCATTTCAGGCAGGTCGAAGGCGTAAATATGGCCATCCATACCATTGAGTGTCAGAAATTCTGACAAAAAGTGCGTGGTCCGACCGCGCCATACACCCGTTTCCACAATGACGCGCGGCTGGCAGACAGCCATGAGCAGCCCCATCTGTGCTTTTTCGAGGGCGGTGATCGAGCCCTGCTGCTGCTCCAGCACAGGCAATTTCACTAGCTCTGAAAAATCGACAAGCTTGCGTGACAGGCCGAACAGTTGATCGTCAGGAGATTTCAGCATCAAGACACCATGTCCATGATCAGCTCAACGAGCCTTTCCGTCGAGCGCCCATCTGTGAAGTGGATATAGTCTTTTACCAGGCGCGAGCGCTGTTCGCAGTACCATGACCTGTCAGCTAACGCCCCATTGACGGACTGCAATAATTCTTCGGGCGTATTGGCAAACGGAACGAGATCGAGTTCGCGCAGGCGTTTGAAGTGGTTGCGGAGATGAAAATCGTATTGAATCTTGCCCAATTCCGGCTGGTACGTGTGAAACAAAGGGACCACAGTGGGCGTGTCGAAAATAGCGGCTTCAATTGTGATCGTAGAACCTGGTGAGATGACCACGCTGGCATGGCACAGAAGATTAGCCACAGCAATTACGTCGGCCCGGCTCATCGTCCAGCCAAGGGAGGGGATATATCCCTGAATGGATGAGATCCTCACGTCGGGATGCGAGAGGTACTTCTGAAATTCTTCCAGCTTGGATGCCGGGTGAAGGCGGATGACAACTTGTGGCTTGCCGGGAATATTTCCATTTTCAATTTCGTTCAAGAGCCAATCGACGAGATAGGTCTCATCGTACTGGTGCAGAAACGCGCCAAGGGTTGCGAGGACGATCACCGGCCGGGAGGCATCCAATTGGAAATGCTCAGCAAATTTGGCCCGGGTCCAACTTGCATCCGGTGCAAAGTACGGATCGAATTGTGCCCCGCCAATCACTTTCACCCGATCAGGCTTGTATCCCATTAAGTTCACAGCTTCATCGCGATTGACATTGTTCCAAACGGCCAGTACATCAGGAATAATCCGCAACCCCTTATACAAATTATCCCAACTCCGAAGGACTCCAAGTGTCGGAATACCCAACTCCTCAGCGGCACGGAAGACTGGAAATTCGGTATGAAACATTGGATGCGTAATGATTGCCAGTTTGACTCCGTGGAGTTTCTTTACCAATTCTGCATCAGGTCGAGAAAATCTCTGTATTTGTTTGTGCCAAAAAGGCAGTAAGGGAGATTTGTGTTTCAGGAGAAACTGACGAACTTTTAGAAAACGCGATATGCCAGTTTCCAACTGATACGGCTCAAGCGTATGAAACTTCACCGATGGTGTAGACCAACGCTCAACGAACGACGGCACGCGGGCAGCAGGCGTAAGACACAGAACCTCAACATTGAGGGAGCGCAGCTTTTCCAGCATTCCGTTTTCAAACAGGTCGCGAACTACACGTCCTTCAGTGATGGACAGGGCAATCCTAGGCTTCATCGCTGGACCACGAATGTTCGACCAAAGCGGGGCTGCTGTCCGGGTTTGCGGCGCGTCCGGTGCCAAAGAAGTCGCCAGCGACTACCGAGACCTGTATAGCTTGCTCCAAATTATCCAGCACGTCACGACTATCACTTCCGCGTTTGAGCATTACATCAATGTAATAGCTTCCCTGATTGAGCGGAAAGCGCGGGATCTGACAGAGTAATCGACCATGCGGCGTCAGAGGAACGTAATCGTTGTATAACCGCGTGGAACATGTGAACAGAGGCTGTCCTAAAGGCGTCTTGAAATTCAGAATGCAAACACCATTTTCGATGGTGATTCCAGATGGGATCTCATACTCCATGCGGGCGGTGACATCCTGCCCAGAGATGATCGTATTCTGCGACACGCCATTATTATCGGTGATGGCAATTGCAGTAACGCGTGCGGCTCCATTGCCACTACGATCGGTACGTTGGGAAAGGTCCACTGCGCTATGGCTTATGCCGCGCGCCAAATACAATTGGACAATTTCATTGGTAGTACCCTCAGCGCTAAAATGTCCATCTGAGAGATATATGGCTCGCGAACACAGCGACGAAATGGCTGCCATGTTGTGAGATACAAAAAGAATGGTCCGCCCCTCCCTGGCAACAGCTCCCATTTTCCCCAAGCATTTCTTTTGGAACTCTGCATCCCCCACGGCCAGCACCTCATCTACTACCAAAATCTCAGGCTCGAGATGTGCCGCGACTGCAAATGCGAGACGCACATACATGCCGCTGGAATAGCGCTTGACGGGCGTATCAATGAATTTTGCTACCTCGGCGAAGTCAACGATCTCATCCAACTTATTGTGGATCTCGCTACGCCGCATGCCCAAGATCGCACCATTCAGATAAATATTCTCACGCCCGGTCAATTCAGGATGAAAACCTGTTCCTACTTCGAGCAAACTGGCTACATGCCCTTTTACTTTAATCCTGCCTGAAGTCGGCGCTGTCACACGTGAGAGGATCTTGAGCAGGGTGCTCTTGCCGGCGCCGTTACGTCCGATGATCCCCAGCACATCGCCCTGATCCACGGCAAATGTGATATCCCGAAGCGCCCAAATGGTTTCTCCGTCGCGATTGCCATGATCGATCTCACCAATACGCAGCAGAGGATTCGGTTTGCCACGCAATTTTGCCCACCACAAAGCCAGATCATAAGCAAATGTTCCGGTGCCGATCTGCCCGAGTCGGTAGGACTTGGAGATGTATTCAACGGAAATTACGGTTGACATAAAGAAGGAGATTGCTTCCCGCAGGTCGCAATGACATACTGCTATACAGTATCCATAAACGTCTGCTCGACCCGATTAAACAGGATCACTCCGAGAAACACGACGAGCAGCATAAAGAAGAAGCTATACAGTAGAAAACGGACATCCACAGAACCCGCGCCGAGGAATGCAAACCGGAAAGCTTCCACGATGGGTGTCATTGGGTTGGCAAGAATTACCCATTGAAAGCGGGCCGGGATCGAAGAAATGGGATAGATCACCGGGGTGGCATACATCAATAATTGCACGCCAAACTGCACCAAAAAACGCAAGTCACGATATTTGGTGGTGAGTGAGGAGATAATCACTCCAAAGCCCAGACCAAGTCCAGCCATTATAAGAATCAAGACAGGCGTGATACAGATCCACTGCCAGTGGAACTCTATCGAGTCGCCACGCATAGCAAAGGCGACCACGAGGATCAGGAATAGCGCAAACTGGATCAGGAATGTAATCAGGTTAGAGATAAGGATGGAAACAGGCACTGCCATGCGCGGGAAGTACACCTTGCCAAACAAGTGGATGTTCTGCACGAAGGTCTCGCTCGTCTTGGTCAGGCAGGCGGCAAAGTAAGACCAGACCACAGTGCCAGACATATAGAACAAGAACTGCGGGAGTCCATCTGTAGATAAACTGGCCAAGCGGCCGAAGATGAAGGTGAATGTTAGCGTGGTCAGCACCGGCTGGATCAGATACCAGAGTGGTCCCAGAACGGTCTGCTTATAGACCGAAACAAAGTCACGCCGTACGAACAGGAGCACCAGGTCACGGTAACACCATAGTTCCTTCAAGCGTAGGTCGAACAGACTGCGCTGAGGCTCGATGATCATAGACCAGTTTTCCTGTGAAGGATCTGGGATCGGTTTCAGTTCAATTTCCATACCAAGAGACCCATTTTTTTCCAAGCATCCGCCCCTCCGACATCCTTCGATAAATGTCGGCTCAAAGTGAGCAATAACACAGCGGCCAATCCCAGCCTTTCCGGGCCGGAAGTGGCTACTGTTTTTTACGTCGGATATGACTGCTCGGTAACTCTATAGGAAATTGCTGTTTGTTCAAAAGTTTCAATAAAACCCGCACCCGTTCCTCACCTGATAAGCGCGCGTCAAAAATGGCTTCATACCCGCTAAAGGGTCCCTCCTCGATGCGGACCACATCACCTCGTTTCAAGCCATCGAACAATTCCCCGCCTGCCACATTGATCTCATCCACCCGTCTGCGGATGGCGGCGATCACATTGTCTGGAATGCTGGACGGGATCCCATCAAAGGAAACGATGCCTGCTGCCCCAGGCATCCACTGCAGTGTTGAGAGGGTAACCCGTTCCAGGTCCACATATCCAAAAATATACCCGGGGAAGTAGGGCTTCATTCGGCGGGCATGGGGGCTCACAGGTTGGACTCGGATACATGGATAGTAGCTCTCGATCTGTTGCAGGTTCAGCTGTTCCCACAAAAGAGCTTCCTTCATCGGCTTGCTGTGCAGTACATACCAGTGTGCAGTCATTGCCGTTTGTCCCTTACCCTGGAAAGAAGAATCGCTTCATTGGATCGGGTCTCACTCCCCCTCCACTTTAAGGCTCAACTCGATCTGCTGGCTCAACCATTCATCGAGCAGGTCTTTTCTGAAACGCCACGATTTGCCAATACGCAAAACGGGAAGCTGCCGATCCTTTACGAGACGGTACACTTTCGTCTCGCTCATGCGGAGGTATTCCGCCACTTCATGCACTGTAAGGATCGTCAGATGATCTTTTTTCACCTCGACACGTTCCGACATATCCGGCCTCCATCCCACCAGGTCAACCGATTGCAAAGCTTTGATACAGATTGATAAGAACGGATGCGTATTGATGAAAAGATACGGATAATTCAGTCAAAACCTAACAAATATGAAAACATGACGTGAAGTCTTCGGAATGGTTGCCTAGAAATGGCAACCATTTGTAATATGTTTTCTATGACATAAGTCAGTATTTCGGGAGCAGGGATCTGGTTCCGCCTGATGGTTACGCACAACGATTCTCAAAAGTGCCCGGCAAGGTAATGCAACCCGAGTAGTTCATTAGAGATCAGGTCCTGCAAATATGTCTTCACCCATGTTCGTTATTTGTACATTAACCTTACAAAACTGCAAGTGTATTGTCAATTATGTATTTCTTCCCGATTTTGCAGTCACTGGGTGATACCCTCCATAAACAAACCTCCTGGCAAGCCCGGTGAAAGGCGGCAGACTAGAAGGCAAATTGAGATTAGGTACTTCCTGTTATGAAATGAACTTCTTTGGAATGTTTACTCTCGGTCGATAGCTTCCTCTCCAAGTAAATGGTCACGCGCCACAGGAGTGTGTGGCGCTGGTTTTACTGGTCTATTGGTTCAGGGTGAAGA
>CAZKSG010000248.1:0-5498 GCA_964555335.1 uncultured Anaerolinea sp. | reverse complement strand
CCCTGATCGCGGAAGTATTCCGCCATTGCCAGAGCGGTCAGAGCGACGCGCAAACGCACGCCTGAAGGCTCGTTCATCTGACCATACACCATGACGGTGTCTTTCATAACGCCTGACTCGAGCATTTCGCGATAGAGACCAGTCCCTTCACGGGTGCGCTCGCCCACGCCGGCGAATACAGAGTTGCCTTCGTGTTCGGTCGCCACAGAGCGGATGAGCTCCATGATGATGACGGTCTTGCCCGTCCCAGCCCCACCGAAGATACCCGTCTTTCCACCTTTGGTGAAGGGAGCGATCAAGTCAATCACTTTGACGCCGGTTTCAAAGATCTCCACGCGGGTGGATTGTTCGGAGAACGGCGGCGCAGCCCGGTGAATGGGATAGCGGTTGGAAGCATCCACTACACCCTTGCCATCAACCGGATTACCAAGGACATTAAAGATACGCCCAAGAGTAGACGGTCCTACAGGGACCAGGATCGGGGCGCCTGTTGCCAGAGCCGGTACACCGCGCTGCAAGCCATCGGTTGTATCCATGGCTACTGTACGAACCCAGTTATCACCTATATGCTTTTGCACTTCCAAAATTAGTGGTGCTGTTCCGGGACGTTCAACTTCGATCGCTTCGAAAAGTTCGGGAATCTGTCCCTGGGGAAATTCCACATCCACTACACCACCGAGAATTTGTACTACACGGCCTGTTGCGTTTGCCATGATTCTGTTCCTCCAAATTATTTCGCGGCCAGCGCTTCAGCGCCGCCTACAATGTCTAGGATGTCGTTCGTGATCGCCTGTTGGCGAACTTTGTTATATGCCAGTTGTAAAGCGCCAACCAGCTCCTTGGCGTTGTCGGTCGCGTTGCGCATGGCGACCATGCGGGCCGCGTGTTCACTGGCTTGTGATTCGAGAACAGCCTGATAGATCTGCAACGCGGTGAAACGCGGGATCATTTCATCCAGAATATCCTTCTGATCGGGCTCGAACTCATACGCTGCTGCAGGACCTGTGGGATGTTCGCCAAAGTCCTGCACCAGACCTTCGCGATTGCCCATATCGAGTGGAAGCAATCGCTTCATATTGGTGACCTGGCGTGCCATGTTGACGAAGTCAGTGTAGATCAGATAGACCTCGTCCGCTTCGCCGCGAACGAATTCATCCACCACCAGGCGACCGATCGCAGATACTGCTCCAAACTTTGGCGTGGAAGGGATATTGCTGAAATCAGCCAGCAAAGGTTTACGCATGCGCAGGAGCAGATCACGCCCCTTGCGCCCTACCGTGACGTACTTTACAGGGAGATGGTACTTATCAAAACGCTGCAACACGTAACGGATCACGTTCGTATTGTACGCGCCTGCCAAACCACGGTCCGCTGTCATGACGATCACGAGCGCGTTCTTTGGTTCTGCACGCGGTGTCAGCAAAGGATGCAGGTTGAGCCCACCCGGTTGATTCGTGATGTGGGTCAATACCTGCCAGGCTTTGGTCGCGTAGGAACGCGTCGCAGACAACGCCTGGATCGCCTTCCTGACCTTCGCCGCACTGACCGCTTCCAGCGCGCGCGTTACCTGGGATATATTTTTTACACTTTTGATGCGAAGACGCATCTCACGCGCGGATGCCATTGTTTATGCCGCCTGCCAGGAATGGAGGAATGCATCCAGCGCCTTGGTTAGGACAGTCCGGTTGCTGTCTGTGATCATTTTCTTTTCAGCAATATCGCGCCCAACTTCAGGATACGACGTCTCCATGAACTTAAGCAGATCCGCCTGCCACTGAGCCATGCTTGCCACAGGAACTTGATCGGCAAAGCCGTTGGTCCCTGCGAACATGGCAATCACCTGGTCGGTGAGCGACATCGGCTGATATTGCGGCTGTTTCAGAATTTCCTGCATGCGCTGACCGCGTCCCAACTGTTGCTGTGTAGCCTTGTCAAGGTCAGAAGCCATGAGGGCGAAGGCCGCCAGCTCACGATACGCGGCCATGTCGAGGCGCAAGCGACCAGCCACCTGTTTCATGGCTTTGGTCTGGGCGTCACCACCCACACGGGAGACCGAGATACCTACGTTTACAGCAGGGCGAATACCAGCGTTGAACAGGTTGGTTTCAAGATAAATCTGTCCATCGGTAATGGAGATCACATTCGTGGGAACATATGCGGATACATCGCCAAGCAGAGTCTCGATAATCGGCAGTGCGGTGAGAGAACCACCTGCGCCTTTGACCTTGACGACCTTGTGGTCATCAGCATTGCTCATGTGCTTGAGCGCTTCAGTAGCTTCATCCTTTGAAACGGGACCTGCGTACACTTTGCCGTCCACGCCATCCTTTTCAGAAGCGAGCGCTTCACTGTAATCCTTCTTTACGATCACATACTTGTTCGCAAGACGCGCCGCGCGTTCCAACAGACGTGAGTGGAGGTAAAACACGTCACCGGGATACGCCTCACGTCCTGGCGGGCGGCGGAGTAACAATGAGACCTGGCGATACGCCCATGCATGTTTGGAGAGATCATCATAAATGATGAGCGCGTCGCGTCCGGTCTCCATGAACTCTTCACCAATGGCACAACCGGAATATGGGGCAATATATTGCAACGCAGCCGATTCATCTGCAGAAGCCACAACGACAATGGTGTGTTCCATCGCACCATAGCGTTCCAGAATACCCACCGTACGAGCGATCGCGGCCTTCTTCTGCCCGATCGCCACATAAATACAAATAAGATCCTTGCCTTTTTGGTTGATGATCGCATCAATGGCAATGGCGGTCTTGCCAGTCTGACGATCGCCGATGATCAATTCGCGCTGACCACGTCCAACTGGGATCATTGCGTCGATGGATTTGATACCAGTCTGAACCGGTGTATCCACATCCTGGCGCTGAACCACACCCGGAGCAATGCGCTCGATCGGGCGGAAGCCAGTTGTTGCAATGGGACCTTTGCCATCGATTGGCTCACCCAAGGCGTTGACCACACGTCCGATCATCGCATCTCCCACCGGGACCGAAGCGATACGCCCTGTACCACGGACGGTCATACCTTCGACGATCCCCGAGTAATCACCCATCACGATGACGCCCACGCTGTCCTTCTCAAGATTGAATGCTGTCCCCATCACCCCGTTGCCAAACTGGACCAGCTCCTGCGCCCTTACATTTGCAAGACCCTGAACTCGGGCAATACCATCGCCCGCCTCAATCACTGTACCAATGTCACTGATCGTGAGTTCAGGCTTAAATCCCTCAATCTGCTTCTGCAAATCACCTGTGATCTGCTTGATCAAGTCTGTCATGAATCCTCCACGGCAAATTCTTATTATGTACAATAACCCGGATAAGAAGTTTATCCGGGCATATGCTCATTTTTGATCCTGCTGCCTTCGTGAGCAGGCGCACAATCGAGCTAATGATACCTGAAAGAACCTTCATTGTCTAGTTAGAGAGTCCCAACCAGTAAAAAGAACATCATACGATTTTAGTAGATGCTGTAGTTTTGCGCTTTACGAAAGAACAGGAAAGCGACAGCGGATTCTGAACAGGATCATTGTCCGCAACTCGACCTAACGAAATCGCGATATGAGTATTGCACATTTATTAAAGAAGGTCATGCAAGTTCAGCGGCAACATAGGTAACTGATAACCCCCAATTTGTATCTACCAGAAAACACATATTTTGGCCAAAGTATATTGTTACAAATACTACCTTGACAGACATAGTAATATGTCGTACAATACAGAGAATGGAGATGATTACATGAGCGAGAACAAAATCACATCAGATCTATTGCGCGGACATACCGATACGATGATTTTACGGCTCTTATGCGAAGCAGATCGTTATGGGTACGAGATTGTCAAGCTAATTGCCGAACGTTCGGGCGGCGAGTATGAATTAAAGGAAGCCACAATGTATTCCAGTGTTCGGCGGCTTGAGGCGGATGGCGATATCGAGTGGTACTGGGGCGATGAATCCCAAGGTGGACGGCGCAAGTATTTTCGGATTACCGCAAAGGGCAAATCCACGTATGCCAACAATAAAAGTAATTGGGAGTATGCAAAGCGCGTACTCGACAACTTATTATAAGGAGATTTGAAGTTATGAACGATAGATTAAACCAGTATTTAAATGGTGTTTTTGCACCTTATGAGGGAGTAAAAAGTGTCGCTGAACTGAAGGCTGATTTACTCTCCGATTTACAGGAACGTTTCCGTGAACTCAAAGCCGAAGGTAAAGATGATGAAACGGCTTTCGAGATGACCGTTGACAGCATCGGCGACATTGAGCAAACGGTGCAGGACGTAGCTAATCTTTCCCGCTCGCTGGAAAGGCAGGTGTTGACAAACTTCAGCGCGAGTAATCTACCAGAGAGTGATTTTGCAGGTGTTACCGCGCAAAAACGGAAATTTGATGCCAGCGCGTTGCGCGGCTCCAACTTTTCAGGTGCTGACCTGACCGGCAGCTCGTTTAATGCCAGCGATATGCGTGAATCAAATTTTGACGGCACAAATCTGACCGACTGCACCCTATACGTCAGTGACCTTACGGATGCAAGCTTCAACAAAACCATTCTTGTGCGTACCGAATTCAACACGTCAGATCTGACTGGGGCAAAATTCACCAATATAAAACTGATCGACGTAAATCTGACAACAACCGACCTTACGAAGACGGTTTTTGAAAACTGTATCTTTAGCGGCGTGGATTTTAAGCTTTGTGATTTGCGAGGGCAACGCTTCGATGGGCAAACTTTTATGGGCGTAAAATTTGACAATACATCGCTGAACGAAGCTACATTCAAAGGCGCGACCCTTAGAAACGTGTCCTTCCTTGCACCGGTTACCTGGTCTACGTGGTCGAAGAAACACTACCGTGCCCTCAAAACCATCAACTTTGACGGCGCAATGATGGATAAATTGACCTATGCCGCACTCAAAGGGCTGGGAGTCGATTTGTCAAATGTTACTGTCCTGTAAGGGTTTAAGGAGTGAAGAATATGCAAAACCAGGCCATCCAAGTGCATGGGCTGCAAAAGACCTATGAGAAACTTCAGGTTCTAAAGGGTGTGGACTTTGAAGTGGAAAAGGGAAGCATTTTCGCCTTGCTCGGCTCCAACGGTGCCGGCAAGACAACGATCATCAAGATCCTCACTACGCTGCTCAAACAGGATGGCGGAACTGCCACTGTCAATGGCTTCGACGTTGCGTCAAAGCCTGACGATGTGCGCCAGTCGATCAGCCTGACCGGGCAATTCGCCGCCGTAGACGAGATCCTGACTGGACGTGAAAATTTGATCCTGATCGCCAGGCTGCGGCACCTCAAAAACCCGGGTCCGGTTGCGGACGAGTTGCTGAATCGCTTCGGCTTGACCGACGCTGCCGACCGTAGAGTTTCCACCTATTCCGGCGGAATGCGCCGCCGGCTCGACATCGCCATGAGCCTGGTCGGGAAACCGGAGCTCATTTTTCTCGACGAACCGACCACCGGGCTTGACCCCG
>CAZKSG010000247.1:0-5515 GCA_964555335.1 uncultured Anaerolinea sp. | reverse complement strand
GAAAACTGGAACTGGAAGAAATGAAGGAAATTGAGTTACTTGAAAGCGAAATTGAAAAATATCGTCTTCGAGAAGGAGACGTGGTTTTGACAGAAGGCGGCGACTGGGACAAATTAGGTCGTTCAGCAGTTTGGAATAATCAAATTGAACTTTGCGTTCATCAAAACCATATTTTTAGAGCACGAGTAAAAGATTCTGAATTATTGCCTGAATGGTTGATGTACTTCACGAACTCTGAAGTCGGACAAAATTACTTCAAAGAGGCTGCGAAACAAACAACCAACTTGGCGTCTGTAAACCTTACGCAATTACGAAATTGCCCTGTTTATCTACCTCCGCTAGAAGAACAGCGGCGGATCGTGGCAGAGGTCGAGCGGCGGCTGTCGGTGGCGCGGGAGGTCGAGTCCGTGGTGGAGAAGGCGCTGGTGCGGGCGGGGAGACTTCGACAATCCATTCTAAAACACGCTTTCGAAGGAAAGCTATCATGAACAAAGCATTTTCCATTTTGAGAAGGTTGAGGCACGAAGCCCCCTTGCGGGGGTCGGTGTTGCGGTCCGCGTTTGAGGGGAGGTTGGTGTGAGGGGATTTCTCCCTCACCCTAGCCCTCTCCCGCCGGGAGAGGGGATGGTGTCCGCGGTGGAGAAGGCGCTGGTGAGGGCGAGCAGATTGAGGCAGGCGGTCCCACAAGGGGATGATATGTTGCGGTCCGCGTTTGAGGGGAGGTTGTGATGGGAACTAACATTGATAGGATTATTGACAGCAGTATGATGAAGTGATGGTGTACCATGGCTAGACTCTTTATCAGTTATTCACGAAAAGACAAAGACTTCGCTCGCAGGCTAACGGACGCCTTGCAGCGAGAGAATTTAGATTTTTGGATCGACTGGACAGGTATTCCACCTACGGCAGCCTGGATGAAAGAGGTTGAGAAAGGAATCGAGGAAGCAGATACCTTTCTTGCGATTGTCACACCTGAGTGGATTTCATCTGATGTTTGCAGAGTTGAACTTATTGCCGCCGTGCGTAACGGCAAACGCTTGATTCCTGTTGTTCCCAATGAAATAACCTGGGATAGCGTGCCAGCCGAACTGGCTCATCTGAACTTTATCTTCTTCACTGAAGCATTTGACTTCAAGGAACAACTCAATAAACTCCTGGCTGCTATTAACACAGACTATGATTGGTTAAAGACACATCGTCGCCTGCAAGTCAGAGCTCTCGAATGGGAGAGGGCGAATCGTGAGGATAGTTTCTTGCTTCGCGGTCGCGATTTACATGATACGAATGCCAACATACTAAGCATAAAAGGACAACAGAGTCCTGCACTCACCGAATTACAACAGCAATACATTCAGGCGAGCCTCGACTTTGATCAGCGTTGGGCAGCATTTCTTGAGACATCCAAGGCATTGGCGAAGAGGGATCTTCAAGAATCGGATCACCAGCCCAGTCCGCAACTGAAGGTATTTCTTTGTCATTCCTCTGGCGATAAGCAAGTCGTACGAAAACTGTATCAACAATTGCGCGTCAAGAAAGGCATTGACCCCTGGCTTGATGAGGTTAAACTCTTGCCCGGTGTAGACTGGAACCGCGAAATAAGCCTGGCTTTACAAGAAAGCGATGTGGTTATCGTTTGTCTTTCCAAAACCTCCATCAACAAGGAAGGTTATGTGCAGAAGGAAATCAGGCGAGCCCTGGATGTCGCTGAAGAAAAACCAGATGGAACCATTTTCATCATTCCGCTACGAGTAGAAGATTGCGAAGTTCCACAAAGGCTAAGTCAATGGCAATGGGTAAATTATTATGAAGACGGCGCGTTTGAAAGGTTGATATCGGCTCTACAAAGGCGCGCGAAATCGCTTGACATTGAAATTGGATGAGACCGAGACTATGAGTATCATCCTGAGATAGTTGCGGCTGTTGGTGGCGCGGGAGGTTGGGTCCGTGTTTGAGGGGAGATTAACGTAGGGACACGGCGTGGCCGTGTCCTTGGGCACAGCAACACTGTGTCCCAACGCACGCCCCAACAGGATTAATCATGAAATACAACCCCGAAACCCATCACCGGCGATCTGTTCGATTGAAAGGATACGATTACACCCAAGCTGGTGCATATTTTGTTACCTTCTGTACATATCAAAGGTTGCATCTGTTCGGCGATGTCATCAACGGCGAAATGGATTTGAATGACGCAGGCAAGATCGCTCGGGATGAATGGTTCAAGACGGCAGAATTACGTCCTTACGTGAAATTATACGAAGACGAATTCGTGATCATGCCTAATCATGGTCATGGGATTATCTGGATCGAGGATGAACAACGGGCACGGCAACGCCGTGCCCCAACCGACGCTCCAATGGAAACGACCGAAAGATTTGGGAAACCGGTAAAAGGATCAATTCCTACCATCGTCCGCGCCTATAAATCCGCCGTCACCTATGCGGTCAACGCATTGGAAAACCAACGCGGCGCGGTGTTATGGCAGCGCAACTATTACGAACACATTATCCGAAATGACCGTGAGTTAACAAACATTGGATGGTATATTCTCAATAATCCGCTCAACTGGCAATTGGATCGCGATAATGCGGAGAACATTCGAAAATTATCCCCGCCTGAAAAAGTGGAGGAATACGTGAAAGATGTCGAGGACATGGTGTTGAAATTGAAGGCAGATCAACAATGAATATCGAGCGGCGGCTGTCGCTGGCGCGAGATGTCCCCACGGGGATGAATCGGTCCGCGGTGGAGAAGGCGCTGGTGAGGGCGGGGAAACGTCGGCAATCCATTCTAAAATGCGCTTTCGAAGGAAAGCTATCATGAATCAAGCATTTTCCATTTTGAAGAGGTTAAGGCACGAAGCCCCCTTGCGGGGGTCGGTTCCCTACGGGGACGATATGTCGTTCGGTGCATGATAGAAAAAGACATGTTACATGTTGAGGATGATATGAAACCTGGATCTGTTAACGTTATCTGCCAAACGTTTGGCTGCGGGAATACACTCCAACTACAGGAGCTTATCTACCTAGACTATCCCGATGATCTGGTCGCCGTACGCGATCTTCTTCGAAACGGTGCCCATCAGCTATTCTGTCCCGTATGCAAAGGGCTGACCTCTGTAACTGGAAATGCGATCGTTTGTACGTATGGCAAGATACATCATGTGGCAGCATATATTTCCCCTGAATTCACGGCGCGATTTCCCGACGTTCAAAACGAAATTCTATCTACCTATGAAGAATCGTATACTGTCCAATTCTATACCACGCACGACGACTTCCAATTTAGAGTAACGTCACTTGCCTTCAAGTCCGCCTTTCCGTTCTTTGAAGAATTTTTCAATCTTACATACAGTGGGGGGAATGATGAGATCGCCCAGTGGCTCACAGCAAACAAGACGAATATTGACAAGGAATTTTTAGCCATATCCTATCTGATCCAGGAGAAGGTAACACCCTTCCTTGTCCTCATCACTGATTCCGAAGACGCATTTCAGGATCGTGAAGCATTTCGTGAGCTGGCACGTGCTGCTCAGATGGTGATCGGTCTTGTTGTTCCCGAAGCTCATTCAGATGTCCAGAAAGCGGAGGTCGAGAAGGAGGTTCGCGCTAAAATCGATCAGCGTATCGAACGAGCGATCCAAATTTATACGATACTACTCGCGTTACAAATGGAAAAATCAAAGGAAGTGCGCCAGGTTGATGAGACCGTACGTCGATTCTTCCCAAAAGGTTTGCTGACATCCGAACGGATTAAGGGACTTTCGGAACTGTCCGAGCGGTATGAAGGAAATGAAGCCTTCAAGCCATTTTTTCGTTATTGTTTGCAAGCCATCTTGGCTGCCTTGTGTCAGTATGCCGATATGGAAAACCCGGATCGCAGCAAATGGGCTGAATATTATATGTCGTTCGAATGGGCCCGATATACATCTGAAGACGATGCTTTCTTTATTGATAATGGTGTGTCTCCTGAGTTTGCAACTCAAACACTGACACCGGACCTTATCTGGAATTACTACTCACGACGAGTGAACACGGCCGCGGACAGAAACAACGAAGATGAAATTACAGCAGCAAATGATGTCGGAGGAAAAATTATCTCCAGCCTGGGTTGGAACGCACAATTTGAGGAGTTTCTTCTCCAGGGGATGGATATTACCCTAGACATGGAGCCCGAGGGAGAGGCGGATGTCTATTTCAAAATGTTGACTGATGGAGAGATGGGAAAGGTGGTAGTCCGCACTTTCCTTCGCAATAGTATAAATAGAGGTATTGAGCACTTTGTCAGAGTGATCGAGCTCTTACGAGAGAAATTCATTGCCGACTCAGCCAATCCAATGGCCGTTTGGGTAAGTTGTCGTGCCAGTGAGGAACTTAATGATCGCTCACTGTATCACCTGTCCCGCAGTGAGTTGGAGGTGTGTGAGAATCGATTCAGGGAGCTCGGTGCCTGGCCGCCTGTAGACAAGGAGATCCATGTTGATTTTCTGACAGAATATGCGAACAGCCTGCGCTATTTGGGTCAGCCATCAGCGGCATTACAACACTATGAGCAATGCCGCCTATTACTGGATGAGGACTACACCGATTCCCGCTTCAGGATTAATGAACGAAATCGCGCTATCGTCCTGCGGGAAATGATGCGGGTCGGTGAGAGCATCAGCATTTTGTCCACGGTTCTTCCCTACTCCGAAACGTATTCTGAGACGGCCCAGATCCTCACCTCCGTATCTGTTGCTCATCAGGTCCTGGGGCAGAAGGCCATGGCCGTGGAATACCTGAAAGCAGCTCTAAAGGCAGTGCCAGCAGGCAGAACATTGGAGGCAGAAAGGCTGCTGCCGTTGGTTAGCTTGGCATCTCTAACTATTGGATCAGAACCGCAACTCGCCTACGATGCGGCGGTGGAGGCGATGGAAATCGCAAAGCATCAGAACAACAGGTGGGCGCGTGCCGTTGCTGGTGGACTTGCGGCAAGGTCAGCGAAGTTCCTTCAATTTTCCAGTGAAAAGCGTATCGAGATCAATAAAAATGCAATCGAACTGCTCGAACAAGTTCTGGCTGACACCACCAGTGCAAACGGGCGATCCATACGAGATCTCCCGATTCGTGGATTGTTGGCTGAGACACTGGAAACTGCCGGAGAGATGGAAAGAGCCGAGGATGTCTTATATCGTGCGCTTCAGGATTTCCTCTCCGACGGGGGAGGATCGTGGCGAATTCACGCAAATCTGGCAAGGTTTTCTCTAAAGCGACAGGATCGACGCCGTGCCATCCAGCATCTTTCAGAAGCAAGGAAGAATCTTGTGCAGATCGCAGGTAGTATGCAATCGAATCGCGACCCGGTTGAGTTCATGTCCGATGCAACGATCCTGCAGAATAACCTTGCAGATTTATTCCTAATAGAGTACCCAGGCGAGACAACAGATGACGACCTGCGTTCCGCCGCTGATTTTCAGGCATCCGTTGTCTTCTCATCCCAATTGCTTCAAAAAGCAAAACTGGATGACCCGAACCTG
>CAZKSG010000246.1:0-5555 GCA_964555335.1 uncultured Anaerolinea sp. | reverse complement strand
TGTGGATCGCCGGCACGATGTAACCGGGGTTCGAGATCGAAGCCAGTTCGACCATCCAAATGCCATCACGATATTTGTGCACCAGCTCGCGCGCGGTTTCGAGCGCCAGGCGGGTCTTACCGCAGCCGCCGATGCCGGTCAGCGTGATGAGTCGCGTTGTATTTCCATCGAGCCAGCCCTTGATCTCATCGCGCTCATGCCTGCGCCCGATGAAACTATTCAGCGGGAGCGGCAGGTTGTTCGATGGAAACTCCATCTCGATGGTTTCCGTTGATTCCTGCCGCGTCGAGCGAGAGAACGTGACCGTGCCGCGTTCAGGGGATGACTCGCCGCGCGCCTGGGTTGCCAGTTCCATCAGGCGGGCGATGGTCTCGGGTTCATCTTCGATGTAAAGCGCAGGGATGAAGAGCGCCGCCAGCACCGATAGTTCAGGCAGGCGTTGGTTTTGCTCCAGGCGGCTGATCTGCGCCTCGCTGTATTTCACCGCGATGGAAAGTTCCCGCTGAGTCAGGCGGGAGCGGCGGCGTAAATATTTCAGCAGGTCGCCGAACGTGGAAAACGAATCGAGCGGGATGGTGGACCCTGAGTTGGACATTTCTCTCCCGCCAAGTTTACCGCTTGTCAAAGCGGTTGGTAAGAAATGTCATATTTTTTCCTCTCCCTGCCGATACACTGTGAGCATCAAACAAGCACCCGAACCACTTGGCTGGAACTCTACAACTTCATGTTGTTCGGGCGCAAGGAGTGCCATGCGCCGCATTATCGAACGAATCGTGACGGTTGTGACCACCACCACGTGGAAGATTTCGTGGGAGGAAGATCCGCTTCGCTCCAAGCCCACGGTGGATCCCGTTTCCGGGGAACTTCCCGATCCTGAAATTTTCCCCGATGCTGCGCAGTTCGCCACTGGCATGCTCGATACAAAGGAGGCTGATCTACCTGAGACAAAACACGTATTCATTTCTCCGGCAAATGGATTGCCAGAGGATCCCAACTCATCTTCAAACAACATAGGAGCAGAATGATGTCCTACCAAAATTATGGTTATCGGGTGGTCCTTCCGGAGCATCCAGAAGCAACTGTCTTTGTACTGGGGATGCTGGCGCGGAACCTCACCGGCTGGCTGTGGATGTGGCAGCATATGAATTCCCAGCTTCTCAGCGTGCGGCGCGCGCAGGGCTGTGTGCAGGTGAAGGGTGGCATTGTTGGCCCGAATGAGCTTCTCATGATCACTTATTGGAAGGATTCCGAGAGCTTGCACGCCTACTTCAAATCCGAGGAGCACTTGAAATACATGCGTTTCCTTGCAAAGCACCCGGAAAGCCTGACATTGTGGAATGAATCCTACTCGCCACTGAAATCAGGTATGTATTTGCACGAACCTCATGGATTATCCCTGATGTATCCCAAAACCGGGTATCGCAAATCGGAGTTTAGCGATAATCGGTAATCGCAGTAGGAAAATTTTATTTTTATCAGTCAGGAAAGGAAAAGAAAACCATGAACACCAAACATTTGTTATCCAAAGTCATGATGCTGCTCATTACCGCTTCGTTGCTGCTTGCGGCTTGTGCCCCGGCTGCTCCTGCCACCCCCGCAAAGGATATGAAGGATCCTGTGACCGTCGTGCAAACTTTCTATGAATTGTTCAACGCCAAAGAGATTGACAAAGCCATGGCTCTCACCGCCGAAGACTACGTGATGAACGATCCCTTTGGCACCTATGACCGTGCAGCAGCTGCTGTTCAGTGGAAAGCTGTAAGAGATGGCGGCATCACCTTCCACCAGACGAATTTTGTCGACACCGGCAATGGACGCGTCACCTCCTGCTATGATGTGCTCGAAAATGGCACATCCATCGACAAGGGCTGTGGCAACGTGACGCACGTGCGCGATGGAAAGATCATCTATGATGGGTTGGAAGCTGCCGAACAGATCTGGATTGTGCAGAAATACTATGAGGCGCTCAACACCAAACAACTGGACCTCGCCATGTCCTTCATCGCCCCTAGCGCCCTCTTCATCAACCCAACGGGAACCTACGAAGGCACGGACGCGATCCGCGAATCCCTGGCTGGTTTGAACAATGACGGCATCACCTTCGACCTCAGCAACTTCCGCAACAGGGATGGCGTGATCGTCTACGACTATAGGGTCATGCAGGGAAGCAACCTGCTCGACCAGGGCACGAACGGACTCACTGTAGTCAAGGACGGCATGGTCATCTTCGATGGGACGGAAGATACCTATTCCGCACGGTAGAACTTGCTAAATGGATCAGGATGACGCTAGATGCCATCCTGATCTGTTATTCGATCCTCCCTAAAAACGGACCGAACTCCCGGTTGAGCCAATCGAAGGTGGGCGGTTCGGGCGGTTGGTGGTAGGGATGGCTGAATTGTTGGATCGTGATCTGCCGAAATTGGGAGCGAACGATCTCTTCGGTCAGGGTGTAATCGAGTATATCGTCATTGATGGACATGCCAAAGTAACAGGGAGTGGTGAATGGCGCATGGGGATATGTATATTCAGTCTGAAAGATCTCATCCAGTGTACAGGCGAACACATCCAGTGTGGAGAGCGGCATGCGCAGGGCATGTTTGTTCTCCAGGATGCGCCTATCCACATTGCTGGCTTTACTGAGCGCATACGTGAGTGGCTTTTCCAATCGCGGCGTGTTCATCGCATAATGGATGCCTTGTAAAAGTCGCTCATTCTTCATCATCCTGATCGCTCCCTTGAACGCCAATTGTCTCGGCATAGACCACTTCAGAGCCCGATAACTGACGCAAGGCGAAAGCAGGATCACCTTTTCGATCCGATGCTGAAGATGTTCCAATGTTCTCAACGCCAGCAAACCGCCGAACGAGAAGCCCATCAGGTTGAATTTGTCATATCCCAAAGCGTCCACAAATGCTTCGACCGTCTTCGGGATAAACGAACTCTCGAACTTCTGTGGGTAGGGTGTTGACCCGCCGTGTCCGGGCAATTCAAAGAAATAACTCGTGAAGCGCTGGCCCATGAACTGCGTGAGCGGCAGCCATTGCCGAATCAACGATACAGTTGCCGGGACGATAACCAGCGGCGCACCTGTCCCGGCTTTGACGTAATGCAGGCGCGTGTCTGGCAGGGATATATCGCCGAACGTCGCTTCGGGTGCCTGTGTGTTTATGAAGCCTTGAGCCAATGCAAAACACCTTTCCCTGCTGCATAACCGCTTGCCATACATGCAGTGATCAGGTATCCGCCAGTAGGCGCTTCCCAATCGAGCATCTCACCGGCACAAAAGACACCCGGCAGGTTCTTCAACATTAGATGCTCATCGAGCGACTCGAACGTCACGCCGCCCGCACTGCTGATCGCTTCATCCAATGGACGTGTGGCGATCAATGGAACGGGCAGGTTCTTGAGGAAGTGAGCGAGTGGCTGCAAATGAGAGAAATCGTCCTTCGACACGAACTCACGCAGCAAGCCCGCTTTGACGCCTTTGATATTGATCGCCTTTTCCAAATGACTGGCCATACTGCGCGACCCACGCGATCTGGATAATCGTTCCACGAGCCATTCGTGCGAGCGATCTGGCATAAGGTCGAGGATTATGACCGCGCTGCCTTTTGCTTCGATCTCATCTCGCAGCAATGCTGATGCGGCATAGATCAAACTGCCTTCCACGCCTTCTTTTGTGATGATGAACTCTCCCTGCTGGCGAAATTCACCGAACGACAAGACCACCGACTTGACTGGCTGCCCCTCGAACTTCTCGCGGAAGTGCGGACTCCAGTTCACGTCGAAGCCACAATTGGCAGGACGCAGCGGCTCGACCTCTGCCCCAGCCTGCTTCAGCCACGGGACCCAGGCGCCATCCGAGCCGAGTCGTGCCCAACTCCCGCCACCGAGAGCGAGCACCACGGCATCGGCTTTGACCGTTACAGTGCCGCTGGGAGTTTCAAATTGTAGAGACTTATCAGGGAGAAATCCTGTCCATTTATGACGCAGATGTACGGTCACGCCTGAGGCGTCCAACCGTTTAAGCCACGCCCGCAATAATGGACTTGCCTTCATCCCCACAGGAAAGACACGTCCTGATGTTCCCACAAATGTTTCGATGCCAAGACCGTGCGCCCATTCACGCATCTTATCTGGCCCAAATTCCTTCAACATCGGCTCGATCTGGGCGCGGCGTTTTCCATATCGCGCTGCAAATTGTTCGAATGGTTCCGAATGAGTAATGTTCAACCCGCTCTTACCCGCCATCAGAAACTTGCGCCCTACTGACGGCATCGAATCATACACATCTACATGAATGCCATGTGCGTTGATGACCTCTGCTGCCATCAGTCCCGCTGGACCGCCGCCGATGATCGCCACCGTTTTCGTCATGGGTTGAATTATAGTGTGTCTGCTGAAATAAAAACCCCTGATCGTCTCAGGAGTTTTTAGCGATCACGGTTCCACGCTGGTGATGCCGCCCAGCGCATTCATCTTCAAATGCCAGGTACTGCCAATCGTGAATTGCTGGAATTCGGAGACCGAACTTGGTGAATAGGTCTTCTGCTCACCGTCTGACGTGGAGAAGGAGACAGTCAGTTCAGCCGATTGGTCTCCGATCCTTTGTCCGCTTGACACATTCGGACTCTCATACACCGGTTGCAGGTTATTACCATCGAGTGTGTAGGTTTGGATCGTGGTCCATTCATCCACGGTGTAGGAACAATACTGCTCCGTCTCGGTGTGACATTCCTCCACCACTTCCGAATAGCCATTGCCTTTATCAATGGTCTTTTGCTGGCAGACATCCTTGCTCTCGGTGCGGCAGGATACATTGTATGCATCTGACGGCGGACTGCCGCGCTGGTTGTTATAGTCCACCGGGCGGATCTCCTGCAGCGGCACAGAGGTCTGCCAGTGCACATCGGTCACTGTTGCCTGCACCGATTTGGTGGGGATCAGGAACAACGCTGCGATGACAACACAACAGATGGCTAGAAATCCCAGAATGCCGCCGATGAGCAGCCAATTGGTTTTCTTCGGCTTGCCCAGGTTGGTCCCGGGGACGGGGTTGGACGGCGTCACCACAGGTGCGGCAGCTGCGTTCATTTTGGGCAGTGGCGCTCCACAATTCGAACAGGTGGCATTGCTGCCAGGGTTATCGATGCCGCATCGTGAACACTTGATGATCTTGGGTTGTTCCGCAGCGGGCGGCTTCTGCATTTCACGCCCTGCCTCGCGTGCCGTGCCTTCTTTTAAGTCGGCACCACATTGTGAACAAGTCTCGGCAGTAGCAGGGTTGCGCGTCCCGCAGAACCCACAGTGGATATCGGCGCCGGCCGCTGCCGCCTGGACCTGATTCTCGTCTTTTACAAATGTTTGTTCAGAGGGAAGTTCGAATTGGACATTCTCCGGTTGTGGAGCACCACAATTGCTGCACGTTTTGTCTCCGCCCTTGTTGCGTGTACTACAGTTCGGACACGTCCACTCGTTTTGAATATAACCAATCGTTCGCCTGCGTGCCATGCCATCTCCTTTGGATTTTGTCAGCCTCGATTATAAAAGAG
>CAZKSG010000245.1:0-5581 GCA_964555335.1 uncultured Anaerolinea sp. | reverse complement strand
GGAAGACATCCGCGAACGCGCCGGACTCGTTGATGAACAGATCCTGCACGACGAGGAACTCCAGATGCTTCATATGCTCGCGCGTCTCGTTGAGGTTCGGCTCAGACATCATCGGGTTCTCGCCCATGATGTACAACGCACGGATGCCGCCCTCGTGCGCGTGACCGAGAATTTCGGTAGTGGTGAGACCCAGTTTGCGGGAAAGCCCTCCCGGTTCGATGTTCCATGTCTTCTCCCATTTTTCGGCGTTGGCATCGTTATCCACGCGCATATAGCCGGGATAATGGAACGGCATCGAGCCCATGTCGCTGGCGCCTTGCACGTTGTTCTGTCCGCGCAAGGGATTGAGTCCCGTACCATCGCGCCCAACGTGCCCGGTGAGGAACGCCAGATGGATGAGCGCCATCGCGCTGGCGGTTCCATGCGAAAGCTGTGAGATGCCCATACCCCAATAGATCGCACCGTTCTTCGCCGTGGCATACATCCGCGCCGCTTTGCGAATATCCTCCGCCGGGACTCCCGAAAGTTCTTCAGCATATTCGGGCGTGAACTTCTCCAGCGACTCGACGAAATCCTGAAAACCTTCGGTGCGGTTGGCAACAAATTCGTTATTGACCAATCCCTCTTTGACGATGACATGCGCCATCGCGCTGAAGACCGGAACGTTCGTGCCCGGCTTGAGCGGCAGCCACATCTCGGCAAAGTCGACGAGATCGATGCGGCGCGGATCGATGACGATCATCTTCGCGCCATGCTTCTGCACCGCTTCCTTCATCTGCAACGCAATGATGGGATGATTCTCGCCCGTATTCGACCCCGTGACGATGAACACATCGTTCATGATGACCTGCGACGCTGTGTTGCTCATCGCTGAGGAACCGATCGCTTTTTGGAGCGCCACCACCGAACCCGCATGGCACAGGCGCGTGCAGTGATCCACGTTGTTGGTTCGAAACAAGGCACGGAAGATCTTCTGCAACAGATAATTATCTTCGTTCGTTGCCTTGGCGCAGCAATATACAGACATGGCATCCGAGCCATCGCGTTTGTATATCTCAACGAGCTTGTCGGCAGTACTATTGAGGGCGGTGTCCCAATCCGTTTCAACCCAATCCCAATCATTGGAGATATTGGAGTGCTCAATCGGTTTTCCATCTTTGGAAACGGCAAAGACCTGTTCTCTCCCCTCTGGCTTTGGTTTACCTTCGAGTAAATATCTCCGTACCAGCGGTGTGGTGATACGCTTGGGATGATAGATGAAGTCATATCCAAAACGTCCTTTCACGCATAAGTTGCCATGATTGACTGGCGAATCGAACGGCGACGTGACTTTGTAGATGAAGTCATCCTTGACATGCAACTCTAAATTACATCCCACACCGCAATACGGACAGGTGGTAGTAACCACTTTGTCCTCGACAACCCGTTTCGGATTGAGTTTTACTTCAGCTACCATAAGGACCTCTTTGGGCATGTCACCCTGAGTGTAGCGAAGGGTCTCTCCCACGACGAGAGAGATTCTTCGCCGCCGTGCGGCTCAGAATGACATACATGGTTAGCGCTCTTTGCGCTTCTTTCTACCTGTATTCATCACGCTGATCTCTTCTGCGCTGACGCCTTGTTCCAGTAAAAACTGTCGTTTCGGCTTCAACGCGCCGGTGGGACACACTCCCACGCACTGACCGCACAGTACACACGTGGTTGCCGGGATGGCTCTATCGAAAAATGTGCCGATCTGTGTCTCAAATCCACGACCTTCGAAGTTGATGGCGTAGGTGTACTGTGCATCTTCCGCGCAGACTTGCACACAGCGCCAGCAGAGAAGGCACTTCGAGTAATCACGGATGTACATCGGGTTGTCGTCTTTGACTTCGGATTCACGCCGCTCGGCACCGGGGAAGCGTTCCGCGCTCGCGCCATAGTCATCCATCATCGTCAGGATCTCCGGCGCATCGGATAGGTCCATCGTGGAAGCCAACATTTCTAAAATTGTTTTTCTCGCTCGAACCACTCTCTCGCTGCGCGTCTGTACCTTCATATTCGCCGCGGCCTTGACGATGCATGACGGCTGGAGCAGGCGCATCCCTTCCACTTCAACGACACACATACGACACAACCCGTTTGCGGTAGTCGCTTCGTGGAAACAGATAGTGGGAATATCGATTCCGTTCTCACGGGCGGCATCCAATATGGTTTTACCGCCTTCAACCGTTATTTCCCTGTCATCCATCAAGAGAGTTGTAGTATTTGACATATCTCAATCCTCTCGTGTGCTTTCATACTCACGGCAGCGATACCAATCATTCCCAGGCGTGCGTACTTTCCAGGACCAATCGCTTACACCGTTCGTGTTAATACCGTACCCTTGTAAATACTTTTCTACTTTTTGCAAAGCAACATGTGCCTGCCAACGGGACAAATTAAAGGATTGCCAATCCATAGACGATGTATCTTCCTCATAGGTATCGCGTTGCAAATGACATACAAGTGCTGCACCAATACCTTCATGGTCTGATAGGGAATAGGCATCTGAATAAAACTCTTCCACCAACGCAGGAACAGCATCTGTAGAAAGCGATGCCATATGAGCTACATTCAGAACTTTGCCGTCTAAAACCCTTGGGACATTATGCTTAACAATAGCGCTATCGACATCAACCAATGTCAACGAAACTGCAAAACCAACCGAAGCCACTACTGCGGCAAAAGCAAAAGATCGCTCCCGTCGAGTAAGTTCCAGAATGGCAATAACGACTAACAGAATGCCCAGCCAAATTAAAAACACACGTGGATAAAGTCGCAATCGTGAAAAGCCGTGCCAATCAATTGCGAGTGAAATGCGTTGATACGCCGATACAAGAATTACCATCACCAACCCAACGACCACAACGCTCAAGCCGGAATAAACCCTCTTTTGCGTATCGCCTTCTCGATGAGTCAGTGTGCTCAATCCCAATATCAGCATAAGGCTAAAGAACGCTACGATTACAAGTTCATTGAAACCACGTCTTGCATATTGGGAATAGGTATAGCCTTCCACTCCGATGTTTGTCTGTCCACCAAAGAAATATTGGAACTGAACCACAACGAACAGAAAGAAAAGAAGTGCCACACTCCCCAGGATCACGGTCGATTCAGCAAATCCTATAAACGGTTTGATAAGAGGTCGGTCTGTTACAAAGTTTTCGTCACGACTTCGCATCACCGCGTGGAGAAAGGCACCCGCGAGCAGATAAGCAAAGAACAGGATGAGAAAAATTCGCTGGATATATTCGAAGATCTTCTCACTATCGAAAAAATCATCCAGCTTTCGACTAAATACTACATCTGCAGAGGCAAGCAACGAGCCAAAACAAAGCACAATTGGCAAAGCAATGACCAACCCACGGAGCACACCCGCAATCGGAAACGCTCTCTTTTCACCCTGCTCTGCTGACATCTTGTTAATCTGACTGATGAAGGACAGTGGTCGATAGAGTAAATCGCCCATGAGCAGAAAAAACTTATAAAGATAATTCGAGAGCCGGTATGTAAACCAGCGACCACCAAGATAGGAAGTAGCCAACAATCCTAGCGAGAACAAAGTGAAAGTGTAAGCAAGATAAACCGTGAGTGATTCCTGGCGTATAAAGGTGACAAATGCAAAAAAGAGAAAGGGAAGTATCAATCCAAGATTGACAGGTGCAGGTCGATACCCCTCTGGTAACAAAACAGCGAGCCCGCCTAGCAAACTCAATAGCAGAAACACGGAAAAATTGACACCCGCAGATTGTTCCCAGAAAAGGAAATCAAATGTCCATCCAAGGAACAAGACAACTAACAGGAGGCGAACTGGCTGCTTGATAGCAAGGTACATTGAGGCAAGATTATCTGCTGGTGCTACAGGTGGAATTTCTGGAGATACACTTTCCTGGGTGGAAATCTCAGCAATTGACACTTCCATTGCAGGTTCAAGAGTCGGTTCCTGCTCGATATTTTTTGGCGCAACTTGTTTGCGCGAACTTACGCGTTTCTTCGATGATTTCATGATGTTCCTTCTGCTGCGCTGAACAACTCCGGCCAGAGTTTGATCGCAGATAACACCGCGCTGGCCGCTGTTTGTCCCAACCCACATAAACTCGCATCGGTCATTGTCCAGCCCACGTCTTGTAAACGAATCATATCTTCTGGTAACACACTGTTACTGGCTACACGCTCCAAAATTTCTTTTTGACGCTGCGTTCCCATCTGGCAGGGATAGCACTTACCGCATGATTCATGCGCAAAAAAATGACCAAGACTTTGAAATACCTTGCGCATGTCTCGTGTCTCATCGAAAACCATTACCACACCTGAGCCCAACGGCAGCCCTGCAGCACGCAGGTCTTCAAAGGTCATTTTCACATCCAAATGCTGTGATGTGGCAAACGCGCCCGCCGCCCCACCAAACAAGACAGCCTGCAAACCTTTGTCCTCGATAATGCCGCCAGCCATATTGAGCAGTTCGCGCAGGGTTACGCCGAAGGGAACTTCGTACAAGCCAGGTTTTGTCACGTCGCCAGAAACGCAGAATAATTTCGGTCCCGGTGATTTCTCCGTGCCGATCTTGCGATATTCGGCAGAACCCAGCGAAACAATCAACGGAACATTGCACAGCGTCTCGACATTGTTGATGACTGTCGGCTTGCCAAAGACGCCATGTGTCGTTGGGAAAGGCGGTTTCACACGCGGGAAGCCGCGCTTTCCCTCGATCGACTCGAACAGCGCCGTCTCCTCGCCACAAATGTAGGCGCCAGCGCCGACTCGAATTTCAATGTCAAAGTCTTTCCCCAAATAACCGGCTTTACGCGCTTCCTGCAGAGCGTTCTCAAGGACAGGCACGATGTACGGATATTCCCCGCGAATGTAAAGATAACCTTTGGATGCACCAATGGCATACGCTGCGATACACATTCCCTCGATGGTACGGTGAGGATCGTCGAGCAGCAGGATGCGGTCTTTGAACGTGCCCGGCTCGGACTCATCTGCATTACAGATCACATACTTTTGGTCTGCCAGAGCGTTCGCCGCGCCTTCCCATTTTATGCCGGTGGGAAATGCTGCGCCACCGCGCCCCACAAGGCCCGAGGCTTTGATCTCAGCGACGACCTCTTCAGGCTTCATGGTTTTTGCTTTTTTCAACGCGGCATACTCGCCGTATTTTGCCAGGGAGGTAGTACCGTTCCCGCAGTTGGCGGTCAATAAACGAATTGAGCCGTACACCCATGAAGGTGGACGACCCAGTTCATACGAATTGTTCCTGAGGTTGATATTTGTTTCGGCTTCGTTTGCGACCAACGCTGCCGGAGCATGTTCACAAAGCCCTAAACATGGACTCGCTTCAATGGTCAAAGACAGGTCTGGCTTGGTTTGACCCGGCTGGAGTCCATGGTGTTTACAAAGATGATGCAAGACCTCATGTCCGTTTTTCAAAGCACAGGCTTGATCGGTACACACACGGATGACACGCTGACTGGTGGGTTCGTTATAAAAAAGCGAATAGAACTCGATGACCCCATGCACATCCGCCAACGGCACACGGAGCGAGCGTGCAACCTCGGCA
>CAZKSG010000244.1:0-5635 GCA_964555335.1 uncultured Anaerolinea sp. | reverse complement strand
GGCGCTTCCCCTGATGAATTGATTGCAACCCTCATGCCACTTTTGCGTAAAGAGAATGAGGGTAGTTAGACGGGTGAAAGACCCGATGATTTTTCGTCCTTTGAAAGGAGAAGGAATATGCAAACAAATCGTTCCAATATTGGCGCACTGATCGGAGGTTCCCTCCTGATCGGCTTCGGCTTGCTCTCACTTGTAAGCCGCATCTTCGACAACCTGAACTGGGGCTTCCTGTGGCCCTTCATCATCATCGGCATTGGCGCTCTGTTCTTTGTAGCCATGTTCTCCACCGGCAGGAGTGGTGCAGGCTTCGCGGTACCGGGCACCATCGTCGGCGGCGTGGGACTCGTGTTACTCTTCCAGAACATCACCAAGCACTGGGAATCCATGTCCTATTTCTGGACGTTGATCATCCTGTTCGTGGGTCTGGGCATCTATATCATGGGTTGGTACGGTGAAGACGTGAACCAGAAGAAATCCGGCGTAAGCGTGATGAAGGTTGGCTTTATCCTCTTCATCATCTTCGGCACATTCTTCGAGATGATCTTTTCATCGTTCAACGGCATGATCTTCCCCATTCTGCTCATCCTGCTGGGTGGATACCTGGTCCTCTCCCGATCAGGTCTGTTCAAGAAGCATGACGATTCGAATGAAACACCGGTACCGCCGGCAAGTTAGGAATTCAAAGGGATACAAACAAGTATTCATTGTGACTGCACGAATCATCTGAAAGAAGGAAATCATGGAATATAAAAAATCAATATTCGGTCCGTTATTGTTGATTGCCGCCGGTGTCATCTGGCTGATGGTCAAGCAGGGAACGATCCCTGTATCCAACTTGTGGGCATTGACCCACATCTGGCCCTTCCTGCTCATCGCTGCCGGCGTAGGCTTGATCCTGCGACCTTACTGGTCGTATACTTCGATCATATTGGACATCCTCATCATCGGCGGAGCGATCGCTGCGATTCTGTATGCCCCGCAAATGGGTTGGGACAATCCGCCTATGGGATATGTCATCACTGACAGTGAACTATATGTGGGTCCCACAGAAAGAGGTTCTGGCAACGTGATCACACAAACTCGCGATGTAAAGGATTTTCATGCCGTGGAAGTCAGTTATCCCGCCGAAGTATTCATTTCGCAGGGTACATCTGAATCGTTGAAGATCGAAGCAGAGGATAACCTGCTGCCCGGCTTGCAGACACGCGTCCGCAATAACAAGCTGGAGATCTTCTACAAGGTGGAGGAAGGCAAAGCCGTCCGCCCGACCGAGCCGGTCAGGATCACCATCGTAGTCAAAAATCTCGACGAAGTGGACTTCGAAAGCGCAGGTAAACTTGAGCTCACCGGCATCAGGGCCGATTCGTTAAGCGTCTCTGTCAGCGGCGCTGGCAATTTGAAACTGGATGAGATTAACGTCAAGGATCTCTCTGTCAACCTGAGCGGCGCGGGCAGCATGAATGCATCAGGAACCGCAGATACCCTGAGTGTGAACATTAGCGGTTTCGGCGATTACAACGGCAAAGACCTCAAGAGCAAAGATGCGAGTGTAAACATCAGCGGCGCCGGTAGTGCAAGTGTCCGTGCAGAGGATCGACTGGATGCAGCGATCTCCGGCGCGGGTTCGGTCAACTACTATGGCTCCCCCAAGGTTACCAAACAGATCAGCGGAGTGGGCGGCATCACCCAGGCTGGCAAATAAAAATACAGGTATCCAGATACTATCCGCACGGATAGTGGAAACTCCCCCACTGGTTGGGGGAGTTTTTGTTTGTGAAAGATAGAATGCACTTGAACAAATTGTGCAACGGAGGGCTGCTTCCATGAAAACAACTCATCGCGACTATTCAGAAGAACAGGGAGACTTCTTCCGACTCGCAAAACTTTTTACACAACACCCGAAAAACAAGCGGACTCACACCACCTGGTGTTTGGGACGCTTCGTCGATTGGAAGTATGGTATTTATGCCAACAAACGCAACTTTGCCAGCTTCTGCGAAGAGAACGGTCACATCTGGTTCGACAGCTTTGGCGAATTGGCGGGCTGTGTCCTCTCCGAAAGTGGCGATGCTACATTCAGCATCTTGACCTTTGAAGGCTATCGCTTCCTGTTCGAGGAAATGATGGAGTGGTCCTTGGATGCTTTCAAACACCGCGCCACACCCGAATGCAATTTATCAACAGAAGTCACCGAACATCAGGAATGGGAGATCAAGATTCTGGAGCGTTACGGATTCCAACCCAAGGTTACGTTCTTCACGCGCCGCTTCGACCTCACCAAAGATCTAGTCCCACGCTTCCCTCTCGAAGATGGCTTTACCATCGTAGATATGAAACGTCATCCCGATATACGCAGACAAGGCGTTCTTCGTGCGAATGCCTTCCAAAACAAAGAACTGACCGAAGAAGAAATGGATGAGCGCATTCAATTCACCAACCACAACCGCAACGGGCCGCTCTATCATCCCGACACCGATATCTGTGTAATGGCACCCGATGGACGTTTCGCCTCCGGTTGCGAAGCACTGATCAACGCGCATGCACTCGAAGCCGATATTGAACGCGTCTGCACGCACAGCGACTTCCGCAAGCGTGGATTTGCCCGTGCTGCAATTCAGGAATGTTTGTATCGTTTGAAAGCCATGGGCATTCACAATGCCTATATCACCGGCTATAGTGAAGCGGCGATCACCTTATATGGCTCCATTGGCGCGATCGATGAAGTCAAGAATTTTTATTACGAAATACCTGCCTAAATGAACAAGATCATTTCACAACTCATCGAACTACAGGAAAAGCCTGCGCCCTTCACACCCGGCGAGCCGCTTTTCTGGAACGACCCGCACATCTCCAGCCAGATGCTGCAAGTGCATCTCAACCCCGATGTGGAAGCGGCCAGCCGAAAACCGGAGACCATCGATCGTTCTGTTCAATGGCTCATCAAAACCCTGGGACTAAAAACCGGCGCTTCCCTTCTGGACCTGGGGTGTGGCCCCGGTTTATATGCCTCCCGCTTCGCCCAGGCGGGATTCCGTGTTACCGGCGTGGACTATTCGCGTCGCTCCATTGACTACGCATCCGGGTATGCAAAAGAGAATCATCTCGAGATCCTCTATCGATACGAAAACTATCTTGATCTCAAGGATGAAAGCCAATATGATGCGGCTTTCCTGATCTACGGTGATTTCTGTCCGTTGAATCCACAACAGCGAGCAACGCTTTTAAAGAATATTCACCGTGCTTTGAAACCGAATGGCAACTTCGTGCTGGACGTATCCACGCGCGAACATCGTAGGAAACACGGCGCCAGGAATGGATGGTATGCTGCCAAAAGTGGATTCTGGAAACCTGGTCCGCACCTGGTGTTGGAAGAAGGCTTCGATTATCCCGAGCAATCCATCTGGCTCGATCAATACACCATCATCGAAGCAGACAACAAAATCACCGTTTATCGCAACTGGTTTCAAGATTACACGCCCGAAACCATCACAGATGAATTGGCACGAAACAACTTTCACGCCATGGGACTCTATGGCGACCTGACCGGCCAACCCTATGTGCTGGGTGGCGAATGGATCGGGGTGATCACACAAAAGGCATCAGAACAACCGTCATTTTGATCTGGTATGAGAACAGGTCCTCACAGGACAATAAGGAAATAAACCATGACATCTCCTGTAATTCAAATCTCCTCCCTCACCCGGCGCTTTGGCGAAAAGAATGCTGTGGACAATCTCACCCTCAACGTGCAAGCCGGTGAGATCTTCGGCTTTCTCGGGCACAATGGCGCAGGCAAGACCACCACGGTCCGTTTGTTGAACGGGGTGATCGAAGCGACATCGGGAAGTGCAAAAGTATTGGGGCTTGACCCACAAGCCGATGGCTCTACGTTGCGCGCCAGAACCGGTGTATTGACCGAGACCCCGTCGCTCGATGAGCGTCTCAACGCACGTGACAATCTATCCTATTATGCAGATCTCTACAGCGTGCCACACGCTGATGCAAAGCAGCGCGTTCAATCCATGCTCGAGGAATTCGACCTGGCAGACCGCGCCGATGAAAAGGTTGGTGGTTACAGTAAAGGGATGAAGCAGCGACTCGCTCTGGCCCGCGCCCTGCTCCACAAACCGGATGTGCTGTTCCTCGATGAACCTACCGCCGCGCTCGACCCCGTTGCGGCGCGATATGTGAATGACCTTGTGGAACATCTGGCGCGACGCGAAGGCTGTACTGTCTTCATCTGCACGCACAACCTCGTCGAAGCGCAGAGGATGTGTGACCGAGTCGCAGTGATGGAACACGGCAAATTGGTGGCACTCGGCACCCCTTCGGAGTTGACCCGGCAGTACGTCAAGCGTCTCGATGTGGATCTGGAAGTGGATGCGGCTCAAATCGAGCTGGCGCTGCAGACCATCCAGAACGTTCCGCAGTTGGTGATCGGCCCTGTCAAACAGGAGAAAGACGTTCTCACGATGACGCTTGCCGGGCGCGAAGCCATCCCGGAATTGGTGTCTGTGCTCTATCAAAAAGGACTGCACATGTATCGTCTCGCGCCGCAGGAAGCCAACCTTGAAGAAGTGTATTTCGCATTGAATGGAGGCACGCAATGAACACCCGTGCGATCACAGCCGTTGTCCGCAAGGACTTGAAAGTAGCCATGCAGAACAAGGGAGTCGTTCTGCCAATCGTCATCCTGCCGTTGATCCTGTTTATCATATTCCCGTGGATCATGGCTTACGCTCCCTCTCTCGCCGAATCGACAGGCACATCTACAAACATTGGCGAGCTTCTTGAACGAATGCCAGCCGGTTTGCTGAATGAGTTGAGCCGGTTCACCGAAGACCAGCAAGCGGTTGTCTTCTCACTGGTCTATATGCTGGCGCCCATGTTCCTGATCATGCCGCTGATGGTGTCGTCGGTGTTCGCCGCCGACAGTTTCGCCGGAGAAAAGGAACGCAAGACTCTTGAAGCCTTGTTATATACGCCGACTACCGACCGCGAACTATTCATAGCGAAACTGGCAGGCGCCTGGATTACGGCTGTTTCGGTGGCACTCTTGAGTTTTGTTGTCTATGCAGTGATGGTTAATGCCGCGGCATGGCAAAGCATCGGGTATATCTTCTTCCCCAACTGGATGTGGATCGCGCTCGTGCTCTGGGTGACTCCCGCAGTGGCAGGACTCGGACTCGTGGTGATGGTCTTCGTCTCGGTCCGCGCACAGGGATTTCAGGATGCCTACCAGACCGGCGGGTTGGTCGTGTTGCCGGTCATTGCACTAATGATCGGTCAGATCTCCGGCGTAATGTACTTTAGTTTCGGCGTGGTCATACTGGTAGGGTTGATCATCTGGATCATCGATGCTGTACTCTTATGGTTCGCCAGCAAGGGCTTCCGTCGCGATGAGTTGATGACGAGATTGTAGTCTTAAAATAGACTTCTTGCATAAGTAATCAGGTTACAAGAATCAAAATCTTTGAACCACTGAGACACGCAAACACTGAGAAAAACCTTTAAAATCTCCCTGTCTTTGTGTCTCCGGGGTTAGGTCTTTTGACTTTTGCAAGAGGTCTATTACTCGATTGGCTCGGTCGGTGATCAAATTCTTAAGGAATGGCGGGTTGAAAACCTGCCCTAC
>CAZKSG010000243.1:0-5637 GCA_964555335.1 uncultured Anaerolinea sp. | reverse complement strand
ATCCGTTTTCTTGCTTTGACGGGAGTTTGTTCTCATCCATGCTGAATTTCAGTCTCCAAAACAGAAATCATAACACAGGCACAAAACCTGGTTTCTGGACGCTTATCTGACGTTAAGCCGCCGATTGCCCTCCATTTTGTAGGGTCAGGCGTATGATGGCAATGCCAACCAGACAAATCATGCCTGTGGTAATGGCAGCCATTGGTACATTCCAGGTTTGGGCGATCCAACCGATGACAATGCTCCCGAACGGCGCGACCCCCTGCAGTGCCCAAAAATAGACGCTGAACACACGCCCACGCAGGTGATTGGGCACCTCTACTTGAACAAGTGTGTTCATCATCACCAATTGTGTCACTGTTCCCCAGCCAATAAACGCCAGAAGTAGCAGTGCAACATTGATCGAAGAGCTAAACCCCAGCGCGATAATGGGGAAGACAAAGGAAACCTGCCCTAACAGCAGCATTTTCTGTTTGTTGGAGGTAACCCATGTGGCGGCCAAAAAGGCAGCGATTAATGCTCCCACTCCCTGGGCTGCATACAGATTACTTGTGCGCGTAGCAACTATTGCTTCGGTGTCCAGCGCGGTCTTTAGAACATCGCGTGCCAGAGCCGGGATCTGTTGTACAAGGGGAATTCCAAAAAAACCAACCAAAGCAGCCATCAGGATCACAGACAATATAACTACGTTCCCACGAATGTAACCGATACCTTCCTTAAATTCCTCGCGTAAATTGTGATCCTGCACTTCCTCATGGTCCACTTTATATCGGGTTTGGGCGAGGAATAACCCTGCAATGACAAATACAAAACTGATGGCGTTTGCCAGGAATACAGCCCCTTCGCTTCCTGTGGCGGCGATGATCCATGCTGCACAGAGCGGACCAAGGACACGCCCCACGTTGAAAGCTGTTGTTTGCAATGCGATTGCACTGGGCAATGCGTCGCGGCCGGTCAATTCGATGAGCATGGCCTGTCGGGCGGTCACTTCCACGGCGACGGCGGAACCATAGAAGAAAGCCAGCACCACGATATGCCACATCTGGATCTGGCCAGTATAGGAAAGATAAGCCAACCCAAATGCCTGTATCGACATGAGTGCCTGGAAAAGTATGACCACCTTGCGCTTGTCCCAACGTTCAACGAGAACGCCGGCCGGCAAGGCAAATAATAATGTCGGCAGTGTGCTCGAGAAGCCGATGATCCCCAGGTCAAGGGGACGCCCGGAGATGCGATAGGCAAGGTATGGCAATGCTGTTGCCTGCATCCATGTGCCGATGACGGAGATCAATTGTCCGATGATGAACAGGATATAGTCACGCGAAGCCAGCGCGGGGAAATGCCGCGTGATCGAGGATCTGACTGTCGACGCCATTGATGTTACTTTACAGGGACAACCAGCTCGGGCATGTCGTTGGTGGGTTTGTTCACGAGCGTGCTGACCGGGTAGGCATTCATCTCTTCGGCAGGGTACGGCTTGAGCAACGGTTTCAAGCGTTCGGGAGTCTGAGGCGAAGCGTCCAGCCATTTATCGTAGTCGCGCGGGTGCAGAATGACCGGCATCCGGTTGTGAATCAGCGACATGAGGTCGTTGGGATCGGTGGTGATGATGGTGCAGGATTTTACCTGTGAACCGTCTGGTCCGTTCCATGAATCCCAAAGCCCGGCGAAGGCGAACGGGCGATGATCGTTCATATGGATGTAATAAGGTGTTTTTGTCTTGCCATTGGGACCGGGCTTCCATTCAAAAAAGCCGTCGGCTAGAATCAGGCAGCGTTTATGCTTGAGACTGCCACGGAAAGCCGGTTTCTCCTCCAGGGTCTCGGCACGGGCGTTGATCAGGCGATTGCCAATGCCCGGGTCCTTTGCCCACATGGGGATAAGACCCCACAGAAAAAAGTCGGCTTCATTTTTGTCATTGTTTGGAATGGCAAGGATGGGCTGAGAGGGGGCGATGTTGAAGCGAGGTGCAAAGTTTGTGGGAAATGTAAAGTTTGTAAATGCATCCTGCAGATCTGCAGGATTGACCGTAAGTGTAAATCTTCCACACATGGATGGATACTCCTGTTAAGTCATTTTAAATTATTCACCCGGCTATTGGATGAAGTTCTAGCTTTCAACAGTTTGCGGCGGCAGGGTAAAGTAAAACGTAGCGCCATGACCCGGCACAGACTCAACCCAAATGTGGCCACCATGAACCTCGATGATGCGTCTCACCAGCGTCAGTCCGATGCCTGTCCCTTCGATCTGTGGATTGAGTTTATTGAACAGACCGAAAATGCGCTCATGAAATTCCGGCTCGATCCCGATGCCATTATCGCATACAAACAGGATGTGGTGTAGATTTTTATCTGTGCCTTTCGTTCCAATTTCAATACTGGGATAATTGCTCCCGGCTGAAAATTTGGCTGCATTGTCCAAAAGGTTTTGCACGACCTCTACAAGCCGAATTCTGTCGCCATGGACGACTGGTAGATACTCACCGACGATCACCTGTACACCATTTACATCAAGCTGACCCCGGACACGTTCGAGCGCTTCTTTGACGATCTCTGCAAACGGAACGTTCTCCGGCGGATTCATGAGCCGCCCAATGCGTGAGAGCTCAAGCAAATCGCTGAGTAGCCGTTCCATCTTCTTTGCTGCACTGGAGATGCGCTCAATGCCAGACCTCACGCGCTCGCTGTTACCGGCGAGTGCATCTTTTTCCAGATAGCCAAGAAAACCGACGATCGTTACCAGTGGAGACTTGAGGTCATGCGATACGGTATAGGTGAATTGTTCAAGCTCGGCATTCTTGGACTCGAGTTCCGCAATGAAGGACTGCCTGTTTTGTAGCTCGCTGGTCAGCGATGTGTTCAATCGTGCATTCTCTATGGCAAGACCTGCATATCCTGCATAGAGACGAACTGCTTCAAGTTGTTCAGGGGTAATGATGTTATCGGTCAGTAAATTATCAACGCAGATGACGGCTACGGGTTTTTCTCCTGCCCAGGCAGCCACTGCTGCGTAATCCTTGACGCCGCTCATCTCGTGACCTGGACGAATTTTGTTTTCAAGGTCGAAATCGTGTGTAAAGTACAGTCCATCGGGTTTTTCGAGTACGCTTTTGAAGATAATACCCCGTTGAAAGGAGAACCACGTATCTGTAATGTGGACTTGTTGCCCTTCCAGATTGGTGCCAAAGGTGCCATCCATGGTAGTGCGTTCAGCGTTATAGAGAAATATTCCGACTCTTGAGAACCCCAGTTCATCATGGACACCATGCCAGATCCGGTCGAGTGTTGTCCAAAGATCGGTTACCTGTGCCACATCTTTGCCTAATCGGACTACCTTCTCGAGCATTATTTGTTGGCGGGCTTTTTGGTCTTCGGTTTGTTTTCGCTCTGTAATGTCCTGGAACAATCCAATGGAGCCATGGGAGATCCCATTCTCATCCCGTAGTTCCACGGCTGCTTCGAATACCCAATGGATATGCCCGTCCCGTGCTCGAATACGATGCTCACACTGCCAAATGGGGATGTCTCCAACGCGCACACGCTCGATGGCATCATCCCATGGAAATACTGCCAGTTCGCCAAGCAGCACACGTTCCTGTGCGAGTGAATCCCAGAGCGGTTCATCAAACTCTGCAGGGGTATACCCGGTGATTTCATGGATGCCATGCCCGATAAAATCATAGATTACCTTATTGTCGTTGGTGTATTTCTGGTGATAAGGCACTGCTCCAGCGACTTCGATTGCCTGTCGGTAAATGGCTTCAGAATAGCGAAGCGCATCTTCGGCCTGTTTCTGTCCCGTAATATCCTGCACCGCGCCGACGATCCCGGTTAGCCTGCCATTTGCTTCATCCCAGATCGGGTGCCCATACACCCGTGCCCAGCGCAGCTCGCCGTTCTTCCTGTAGTGCCGAACCTCCGTGACTACCTTCTGATTGGCGCGAAGCGTTTCCATATCACGGGCATCTCTTTCTCGATCACCGGGATACAGGTGCGTGTCCCAGCCTCCTGTTGCCACGTATTCTTCAAAGGTATAACCTGTGATCTCTTCAAAAGCGCCGGCCACCCAGTTGAGTTGCATGGATCCGTGTTCGTCGAGATTACTCGAAAAAGTGTAATCGGATGTAATCCTTGAAATCAATCGATAACGTTCCTCACTGGCGCGTGCTCGGGACAGCGCGTTTCGTATGGCCAGCGATGCAAGATGCTGGAATACAGCGATTACCGGGAACAGCACCAGACTCGTTACCCAGGTGGTGAGTGGGGAGCTGACCTCATACGTCGTTCTTAATCCAAGTTTTTGAGCATTGAGAATAAGAATCCCTACCAGAATCGAAAGCACAGTATAGACCGCCGCTCCTCTTCCTCGAAGCAGGATGCCTGCAATGACGATCACCAAACTTTGCCCTAGCAGATATGCACTTCCCTGAACACCATCCATCGTCAGTGCGGCGAACACGAAAAACAACCAGAAAGCAGTGACCTGTATTATTGCCGCTTCACGAACATACCCACGCCTGAGCATGATGACGAGCAGTATATTGATCGTCTCGCCCACCGCGGACTGGATCAACGCGCGAGACAGGTCTTCAGGCACAAAGAGAAGGTAATATGTCACGTACGGAATGGGAACGAGTATCAACGTCCACAGGATGACATGCAGCATGAACGCCCGCTGTGTTTTGACCCCATCTGTGAACGTAGGGGGAGTTAGGAGATTCTTCAACGCATTCATTTCTTTCGCAGCTTCCTATGATCCCCATCTCGTGTTGTCATGCCGATCGCATCCAGATGTTCGAGCAGCGCCTGTGCATATTTGCGGCTGGTATTAAGAAGGTTGCGCACCTCGGCTAATGTGACCGTCTCTTTTTGAAGAAGCATCTCTTTGATCTGGCTCACGGCCAAATCATAATCCTCTTTGCGAAAGATCACATCAGATGAAACGATAACGAAATCTTCCATCTCCACCAGTGCGCTTAGTACATCCTCACCGACTTCTGCCTGTGCTTCTTTGACACTTGGCGGCGTGAATGGATTTTGCTCAAACCTGCGCTTCAGCGCCTGGATCCGGGCTTGCTGGCCGCGATCGAACGCCACCTCATGCCCGGGCATCGCTAAAAGACCGGGAGGCTCAGTCAGTAAGCCACGCGAGACGAGCAATGAGACCAGTCCATTGAACACTCGCGCAGACAGTTTAAGGCGGCTCTTCACTTCCTCGCGCGGAATACCACGTCGCAGCGGAAAGTTCTTATGATATGACTGTATTGTTTCCAGGGTCTTGTTTTGCAGGTCGTTCCAATGGGGAAGTGCAATAACCAGCAGATCGCTGGTAGTGGAGGCTGTGCCTTCCTCCATTTGGACCAGCGAATTGGATGTCAGTAACTCGTTTAACGCTACTTCTGCGCTGGAAGGCTCAAGACGTGACCGCGCAACCATCTCTTCTATCGGTGCAGCATGCAATGCCAGTGCTGCTTCGAAAAGAATTTCAGCAGGCGTTCCCTTGGAGAGCGACTCAAGCGACCTCAATATTTCCTCATCAAATCGCTTATGCCTTCTCCTGGGTTGGTGATCGACAATGACGCCGCCGCCGATTGTTTCGCCGGGAGATGGCCGTCGCAAAATATAGCGGTCGCCGCGT
>CAZKSG010000242.1:1919-5679 GCA_964555335.1 uncultured Anaerolinea sp. | reverse complement strand
CACCATGGCGGACGATGTTCTCTCAAGCGCTGTATGCGTTGGCGTGCGTGGTCAAAATCAGGCGGTTGTTTCATCGATTATTTATCTGTAAATTTATAGCCAACGCCATACACGGTCAAAATATATTCCGGCTCGCTGGCTTTGACTTCGATCTTGTGACGGATATTTTTGATGTGTGCATCAATGGCGCGTTCATACGATTCGAATGCCACACCATGAATGGCATCCAATAATTGGGCGCGCGTGAAGATGCGTCCCGGTTGGCGGGCCAGGGTGGCGAGCAATTCAAATTCGGTGGGAGTTAATTCTTCGATCTCACGTTTCTCGGCGGTCACGCGCATCCGTGGTACATCGAGCGTCAGGTCGGCGACACGGATTATTTCAGAACCGGCGCTCGTGGCATTCTCGATTCGTCGGAACACTACACGGACGCGTGCCACCAATTCCTTGGGACTGAACGGCTTGGTCATGTAATCGTCTGCACCAAGCTCGAGTCCGATCAGTTTATCTGATTCTTCTGAGCGGGCTGTCAGCATGATGATCGGCGCATTGGATGTTTTTCGGAATTCACGGGTAAAGTCCAGCCCGTCGAGCTGAGGCAGGCCGAGGTCCAGAATGACCGCATCAGGTCTTTCCGTCTTCGCCAGTGACAGGGCCTTCTTCCCGTCATACGCGACGAGAACACCATATCCCGCGCGTTCGAGATAATCGCGCACGAGCTGGGTGATCTTGGGTTCGTCATCTACAACGAGGATGGTTTTCATGAGAGTAAACTTGATTATACGCTGAACAGCGGACAAGAATGTCCGCTGTTCAATGTTCTTAACGCTTGAGCAACTTCGTGAGCAGTGGCATCTGCCACATGGAAAGCCCGGTGAGCACCAAAACGGGCATGGTCGAAAATCGGACCAGGGTAGTGAACCATTCCGCCTCCGCCAGTGGAGAGTAGAGATGAGCTCCGATCATCCCTGCTATAACCAGGTGAACAACACGCAAAGCATCTCGTAACGTTTTGTTTGAAAATCTCATTTGGTTCACTCCTCACCAGTCTCTCTTCAATCAATAAGGTGCCAGGAATTACTTGTTCTCTTCTGACGATGCACCGGGTGCTTCATGAGCCTTCTTGTGCCATTCATCGAACATCGGCGGAACACCGCGTTTGCCCCAGTCATGTCGACCCCAGGGGCCACGACCATGCATAGGATGATGGCCCCATCCCCAGCGTGGACCCCAGAACAGCATGCGGAAAGCCTTTGCCGCCAAGAAAAAGAGGAAGAGCGGGATCAAGATGCCAAAGCAGCCGAAACCGAATCCAAATGGACGATGGAAAGGCATGCCATATCCATACCCGTACGCCAGATACGGCAGATTCGGCGCACTTTGTCCCGCGGGCGCCTCAATAGTAATCGGCGATCCCTTGGCAACGCCTGCTTGAAATGCGAAGAAGGCAATACCAGCGATCGCAGCGACCAGCACCAATGCTGAAAGAATACGTAAACCAACTTTTCCGTTCATGTTTTACTCCTTTATTTGAACTATGCCTGGAGTATAGAATTCGGTTGTGAATTGATTGTGAAGAGAGCACGGAGGACATGATATTTTTTACATTGACACCATAGAATATGCGTTCTACAATCAAATTAAGGACACACCTACAATGAATCTCAAACGATTGAAACAAGCCGAGGATAATTTTTTTTATCGATATCCAACTGGGTTTGATGAGCCAGAGATGATCGAGATTCGCAAAAGGCATAAACTCGATAAGATGATCGAAATGACCCAGGATGCCTTTGTGAAGAGGAATTTCAAGCTGCCAGACCTGATCGTGGAAAACATGGTCAAGATCTACACGCGATCGTCTCTGGTCTCCGTCTTTGAGAAACCCAGGTTCAGAGATTTTGCGTATTCACTGCCATCCGATGGGAGAAAAAAACTCGCGAAAGGGCTGGAAGGCATCCTGCATGGAGATGAACGAAATGGTTTCGAAAGCATGGTTGCTTTTCTACAGAGTGGAAAACTGGCGAAATGGTCCTTGATGTCCATTTACCAGGCTCATTTTCGCCCTCAGGCAGAAGTCTTTGTCAAACCGACCGTTGCAAAGGGTGTAATTGAATATTTTGAGCTCGATCATTTACACTACAGTCCTACACCCACATGGCTCTTTTACAATGGGTACCGAACTTCCATCAACGAAATGAAATCGCACGTACACCCATCACTCTCGCAATATAGCATCAACTTTACAGGTTTTTTGATGATCAGCCTGCCAGAAAGGTTCTAGGAAACATGGACAAGGTCATACAAACAAATATTGAAAATATTCAATCAGAAGACAAGGCTTTGCAAAACAAAGCATACTTTTTCATTCTCGAAGCCACAAACCAGCCAGTGGATTGGGCTTATGATGTCTGGAACGAAATGATCGAAGGACTATCGCACAAAGATAACCACGTGAGAGCGATCTCGGCGCAGGTATTATCCAACCTTGCGAAAAGCGACCCAAAGAACAGAATGTTGAAAGACTTTGGGAAATTGCTCGAAGTCACAAAAGATGAACGGTTCGTGACGGCACGTCATTGCCTGCAATCGTTGTGGAAAGTAGGTGTAGCAGGAAAGAAACAGCAGAAGGTCTATATGGATGGGCTGGAACAGCGATTCAAGGAATGTATCACCGAAAAGAACTGCACTTTGATCCGCTACGATATTTTACAAAGTACGAGAAATGTATATGACGTCGTCAAAGATGAAAAGATGAGAGAGAAGGCATTGGAATTAATCGAAACGGAAAACGATCTCAAGTACCGCAAGAAATATTCCACCCTCTGGAAAAAGTGATCCGTCAAGGTTGGAGCAGGTCAGTTTTGTATTTATTGGGATAGCTCCCTATAACTAAAGCGTTTATTTGAGACTTGCAAGGAGATAACAAAATGAAAAAGTTGATTTTCTTCATTATCTGTATTCTTCTGTTGACGTCAATCATGGGGTGTACACCCACACCTACCAATCTCCCTGCATTTCCAACACTCCCACCACCGACAAATGCTCCCACTCAGGATCCAGTACTTCAAGCACAAGGTGCATTTATTTCCGTAACCATTTCACCATACTTTGCATCAGAGGGAACCCAAATCAGCGTGGGAGAGTACAGCGAAGAACTCAGAACCGACAATCTACAAGAATTGACAGCACTTGCCGAGAAAATGTCGCAACAAAGGGAAATATTAACCCCGGAGCAAATGTATGTATTGGCGATCAGGTTTTATAACCTGGGTGATAAAGATACTTCCATTTACTGGTACTATGAAGCCCAATTCAGAGCCCGGCTCTTCCAGCAAGCCGTCGAACCTGCACAGATGGTAAGCACGAATGACACCACTTTCCTATTATCCTCTGCATATGATTCTTTCCAGAAACTGGTCGGTGAGTATATCAACGGATATGCAGGATGCGACCTCGATATGTGGGTGAAGTATACGCAAATGGTCAAAGAGGATAATCCAAATCCCCCAGAATTAGACCAGATTTTCCCTGATACTCTCTTTGTCGGCCGCGACCGATGGCAGACCATTAATGATGAAGTTGGAGCAGGTCTTGCGAAATTGTCGAACTACATTTCAGAAAACGGCACCCTCATCAAACAGCAAAGAGCACAACAGAATATGGACGCCAAATACTGCAGTTAAACCGTCAATCCCCTGCATGAGCATCTACCAGTTTCATTCTCACCATTAATCTTGACGTAAAGCAAAACAACAAA
>CAZKSG010000242.1:0-1819 GCA_964555335.1 uncultured Anaerolinea sp. | reverse complement strand
AGCATCTACCAGTTTCATTCTCACCATTAATCTTGACGTAAAGCAAAACAACAAACATGATTAACCCCAAACTTAAGGATTCAGCCACCGATTACACGGATGATCACGGATTTTTGATTTTTCCAGACCAGAACTAAACGAAAAGCCAGCCCACTGAGAAATAGGGCCGGCCTTTTCGTGCAAATCCGTGGCTAAAAGATCGTAAGATTAAATTCGGGGTGTGTCATGTCAGGTTTTCTACCCAAACAATCTTCCCAACCCTTTAGGACCTGTTTTCTGTAACATCTTCATCATCTTTTGCGTTTCACGGAACTGCTTGATCAGACGGTTGACATCCTGCACTTCCATGCCACAACCGGCCGCGATGCGGCGCCTGCGGGACGCGTTCAAAATATCGGGGTCACGGCGTTCTTTCAACGTCATCGAATTGATGATCGCTTCCGATTGCTTGAAATTCTTCTCAATATCCTTGGGGTCCACCTGACGTGCCGCCTGTCCCAACTGACCCGGCAGCATATCCATGATCTGGGCGAGGGGTCCCATTTTCTTCATCTGTTTCATCTGGTCGAGCCAGTCTTCGAGCGTGAAATGTCCTTTCATCATGCGGTCAGCGGTCTTTTGAGCCACCTGCTGGTCAAAAGCCGCTTCCGCTTTTTCAATTAGACCGATCACGTCACCCATTCCCAGAATGCGGGATGATAAACGCGCCGGGTCGTACGTTTCGAGCGCATCCAACTTCTCGCCTGTACCAATGAACTTGATTGGCACGCCTGTTACCGAGCGGATGGAGATCGCCGCGCCGCCACGCGAATCCCCGTCCATTTTGGTCATCATCAGGCCGGTAATGGACACGTTATCGCGGAAGCCCTGGGCGATGTTCAATGCTTCCTGACCGATCATTGAATCGACCACGAGCAGGATCTCCACCGGCGGGACCTTCACCACGATGGCTTTCAACTCATCCATCAATTGCGCGTCCAACTGCGACCGGCCGGCCGTATCTACAATCATGATGCCGTAGCCACCCTTTTCGGCTTTGTCGAACGCGCGCTGGACGAGTTCCGGCGGTTTGATGGCGAGGTCTGCTTCTACAGGAACATCAATGCGTTCGCCAAGCTGCTGCAACTGCTTCACTGCCGCGGGGCGATATGGGTCACCTGCAACAAGCATCACCCGTTCCCCTTTCGAACGCAGCATACGCGCAAGTTTTCCAGCACCGGTCGTCTTACCAGAACCCTGCAAACCGACCATCATAATAACATGCGGTTTGGGCCCACGGAGATTCAAAGGCGCAGGTTCACCCAGGGTTTGGATCAATTCATCGTTGACGATCTTAATGACTTGCTGACCCGGGTTCAATGCCTTCGATACTTCTGCGCCGACCGCCCGTTCGCGAACGCGTGCAATAAACGATTTGACAACGCTAAAATGTACATCTGCTTCGAGGAGTGCAAGGCGCACTTCCCGCATCGCCGCATCTACATCTGCTTCAGAGAGCTTTCCCCTACGGCGGAGTTGATCGAATACTTGATTGAGTCGGTTGGTTAAGTTTTCAAACATAGGTTTGCATGTAATGACGACTTCAGTCGCAGCTACGCAGGATTCCTTTTCAGAGTAGGCGAAGATTGTAGTGTGGAAGCAGGATGAGGTCAAGAGAGATGCGTTTTTCAATCCATGGCGCTTCAGCAGCATCCGGCGTGGAAGTCTGCTTGACAATCCGTATATCCACTAGTAAAATCACGGACGCTTAACAAAAAAATATCTCTGGCCGAGATAGCTCAGTTGGTAGAGCACGCGACTGAAAATCGCGGTGTCCCCA
>CAZKSG010000241.1:0-5754 GCA_964555335.1 uncultured Anaerolinea sp. | reverse complement strand
CCATCGTCCCTACATTCAGATGCGGCTTGCTACGATCATATTTTGCCTTCGCCATTGATGAATCTCCTTCTAATAATGAAAAGCAGTTATATTATTTCAGAATCTCTTGCGCCACAGACTGTGAAACTGGCGCATAGTGATCAAATTCCATATTGAAAACACCGCGTCCCTGCGTGGCAGAGCGGAGTTGGGTAGCGTACCCAAACATCTCAGCCAGGGGAACCATGGCGCGGATAGCCTGGGCATTACCGGGGCGGACTTCCATACCCTGAATCAAGCCACGGCGGCTGTTGACCTGTCCCATTACATCACCGAGGTATTCCTCAGGAACGACGACTTCCACCTTCATCATCGGCTCAAGGAGAATGGGACCACCCTTCTGAACACCTTCCTTGAAGCCCATGGAAGCAGCCAGCTTGAATGCCATTTCGCTCGAGTCCACTTCATGAAAAGAGCCATCGAACAATACAATTTTCAAATCTACCACCGGGTAACCGGCAAGGACGCCGCTTTCCGCAGCCTCTCTGAAGCCTTTTTCAATCGGCGAAATATATTCCTTGGGAATCGAACCGCCTACGATTTTGTTCTCAAAGACAATGCCGCTGCCACGATCGCCTGGCTCCATGGAAAAAACCACGTGACCATATTGACCGTGTCCGCCGGATTGCTTGGCGTATTTGTAATTTACTTCCTTGACCGGCTTGGTAATGGATTCGCGGTAAGCAACCCGTGGAGCGCCCACATTTGCCTGCACTCTAAACTCACGCAAGAGGCGATCCACAATAATATCAAGATGAAGCTCACCCATTCCACGGATGATCGTTTGACCAGTCGTGTCATCAGAATTAACGCGGAAGGTGGGGTCTTCTTCAGCAAGTTTGCGCAGTGCTTCACCCATCTTTTCCTGGTCAGCAGAACTCTTCGGCTCAATTGCGATGGAGATCACAGGCTCAGGGAAGGAAATGCTTTCAAGGACAAGGGTCCTGGTGTCACAAAGCGTATCACCGGTGAAACTCTCTTTGAAACCAAGAACCGCCCCAATGTCGCCTGCGCGGACTTCGGTAACGTCTTCACGATGATCGGCATGCATACGGATCAGACGACCGATGCGTTCCTTCTTGCCCTTGGTGGAATTCTGGACCGTCTGCCCCTGGCTCAAAACGCCAGAATAAATACGAACATAAGCCAAACGCCCAACGTACGGATCGGTGACGATTTTGAAGACCAATGCACTCAGAGGAGCGCCATCTTCAGCCGGAAGCTCGATCACAGTTTCGGTTTTTGGGTCAGTAGCTTTGACAGCCGGGATATCTGCCGGAGAAGGCAGATAATCAATGACCGCATCCAGCAGAACCTGAACACCCTTATTTTTTAAGGAAGAACCTGCAAATACCGGATAAGCCTTATTGGCAAGTACTCCCTTGCGGAGGGCCGCTTTTAACTCATCAATCGAAATTTCCTCCGCCTCGAGGAACTTCATGATCAGCGCATCGTCAAGTTCAGCGATCTTTTCCACCATGTGGCGGCGGGCCTCAACAGCTGCATCTTTAAGATCGGCAGGAATTTCAATAGTCTTGGGTTCTTTGCCCAAATCGTCTGCCCACTCAACAGCGGTCATGGTGAGTAGATCCACCACTCCACGGAACGTGGCTTCGAATCCGATCGGTAGCTGCATTGGGATCGGATTGGCACCCAATCTGGACTTAATGGATTCAATCGTTCGCTCATAGGAAGCACCGATACGATCCATTTTATTGACAAAACAAATGCGTGGAACTCCGTAGCGATCTGCCTGACGCCAGACTGTCTCGCTTTGGGGCTCCACGCCCTGGACGGCATCAAAAACCACAACGCCACCATCGAGTACACGAAGGGAGCGCTGGACTTCAGCAGTAAAGTCAATATGTCCTGGAGTATCGATCAGGTTGAACTGGTACCCTTTCCATTCCGCGGAAACGGCGGCGGACACGATCGTGATGCCACGTTCGCGCTCCTGGACCATCCAGTCAGTCACAGTAGTCCCATCATCGACGGAACCGATGCGATGCGTTTTACCAGTATAGAACATAATACGCTCGGTAGTCGTTGTCTTACCAGCGTCGATATGGGCAATAATCCCTATATTTCTGTATTTCTCGAGCGGATACTCACGGGCCATTCTTGAAAGCTACCTTTACAAATATTCTATAAGTCAATTACACACGGTAATGCGAGAAGGCGCGGTTCGCCTCTGCCATCTTATGGGTTTCGTCACGCTTGCGGATTGCGGAGCCAGTCTCGTTAAAAGCGTCGATCAATTCACCGGCCAGCTTATCGGGGAAGGATTTACCGGAGCGTTCGCGTGCAGCCGACAGGATCCAGCGGATCGCCAAGGTGGTGCGGCGGTCAGAGGAAACTTCCATAGGAACCTGGTAGGTGGCACCACCCACACGACGTGGGCGGACTTCCATGACAGGCGCGACGTTCTTCAATGCACTTTCGAAGACATCCAAGGGATTTTTCTCGGTGCGCTCTTTAACCAAGTCCATTGCCTTGTAGATCAAACCAACGGCAACGCTTTTCTTACCGCGCTTGAGAACGTGCTGGACCATGGTCTGAACGTTCACGCTGTTGTATCGCATATCGGGAAGAATTTCCCGCTTATCAGGTTTTGCTCTGCGCATTCTTCATTACTCCATCAAGATTACTTCGGACGCTTCGCGCCGTATTTGGATCGGCCTTGCTTACGATTTGCAACGCCGGTGGTATCCAGGGATCCGCGCACAATATGGTAACGGACACCAGGGAGGTCTTTCACACGACCACCGCGGACCAACACCACAGAGTGCTCCTGCAACTGGTGACCTTCACCAGGGATGTACGCAGTCACTTCGATGCCATTTGTTAGACGAACACGAGCGATCTTGCGCAAAGCCGAGTTCGGCTTCTTGGGCGTCATGGTGCGCACAACGGTACATACACCGCGTTTTTGAGGTGCGCCTTTATCTTGACGCACACGACGCTGCTTGTACGAATTTAATGTGTACTGCAGGGCGGGAGCTTTGCTTTTTACTTTCTTATTTTTGCGTCCCTTACGGACCATTTGATTGATTGTCGGCACGATCAGCCTCCGATTATTAATTTCTTCACAAAGTTTTTTCGCAAGAAACGAGGCCATCACAATTACACTGATGGCCTCATTGTAGTGCCATGCCTTGAGCGGGATTATTGCCGCTTTATCTTTTTGGCAACGGAGGGTGATTTTATCACTCACTCCAATTACCGTCAAGATTACATCGCTATTATTGTGACTATTGTTTGGTGATCAGGTTATTTCCAATACCTAGCAAGCCCGTGTCCAACTTCGGCGGATGTTGTTTTTCTTCATCCTTGCCAAACTTGACAACATCACCGCCTTCGTTGATCGCTTCCACAGCGAGACCCAGCGACTGCAATTCCTTGACCAACACACGGAAGGACGCAGGGATGCTTGGCTCTTCGATCGGTTCACCTTTCACGATGGCTTCATAGGTGTTAACACGACCCTGAACATCATCGGATTTAACCGTGAGCATCTCTTGAAGTGTGTAGGCAGCGCCATACGCTTCCAATGCCCACACTTCCATCTCGCCAAAACGTTGACCACCGAACTGCGCCTTACCACCGAGCGGCTGCTGAGTGACCAAACTGTATGGCCCCGTCGAACGTGCATGGACCTTATCTTCAACCAAGTGGTGCAGCTTTAACACGGTCATCACGCCTACAGTGACAGGTTGATCGTACGGGATACCGGTCTTGCCATCACGAAGCGTTTGCTTACCAAGGATCGGAATTGGATGCCCAGTCTCATTGGTCACTTCCTGAGCAACTTCCATTAGACGTGCTTCCGCGATGCGGCCGCCATGACCTTCGCTCTCGATCCATAAGCGGAGACAGGCGCTCACAGCCGCAGAGTCATAGGTTGCGCGATCATTTGGTTCCACATTCCCAGGATAGAAGATCGTTTCAGGATCGTAATCACGATCACGCAACCATTCAGAAGCAGTTGCAAAGCGAGCATAATCCACATCGGTCAAATCATATGGATCGTATTCACGTTCGCCCAACCACTCCTCGAGATAGAGGCGGCGGACTTCATTATCATCCTGAATGGATTCAGGGTCATATTCCTGCTGCTTAATCCACTCCCAGGCTGTCATAGCCGATTCTTTCCATGCCTGATCGACGATCCATGCGCGAGCGAGTTCGGCTTCAATTTCCTCTTCAGATGCCCCGTCGAACACGGGGGTGACTGCACGGTAACCGAGTCGCTTTGCTGCCCAACCGAGGTGGACTTCCAGCACCTGGCCAATGTTCATACGACCAGGCACGCCGAGCGGGTTCAAGATGATATCAACGGGAGTGCCGTCTTCAAGGAAAGGCATGTCTTCGACGGGGACAACCTTCGAGACAACACCCTTGTTTCCATGGCGGCCTGCCATCTTGTCACCAGCGGTCAACTTGCGACGCTGAGCAACAGAGACGCGCACCATCATATCCACGCCGGCGGAGAGATCTGAATTCTCTTCGCGGGTAAAAACCTTTACATCCACGACCTTACCGCGTTCACCGTGTGGCATGCGCAGGGATGTGTCCTTCACGTCACGGGACTTTTCACCGAAGATGGCACGCAAGAGACGTTCTTCAGGAGTGAGTTCTTTTTCACCCTTGGGTGTGATCTTGCCTACGAGAATGTCGTTCGGACCAACTTCCGCACCGATACGGATAATGCCGTTCTCATCTAGGTCCTTAATGGCATCCTCACCCACATTCGGGATGTCACGGGTGATTTCCTCGGGTCCTAGCTTGGTATCGCGCGCTTCGACTTCGTACTTTTCAATATGGACGGATGTGAAGCGATCTTCCTGAACGAGACGTTCAGAGATCAGGATGGCGTCTTCAAAGTTACCACCCTCCCAGGAAAGGAACGCAACCACCACATTTTGACCGAGGGCCAGTTGTCCGCTTTCGGTGGAGGAAGAATCGGCAATGATATCGCCCTTCTTGATCTTCTGTCCCTTTACAACAGCGGGTCGCTGATCGATACAAGTGCTCTGGTTGGAGCGCTGGTATTTGCGCAGTTGGTAAGTACGTCCACCACCGCGTTCTTTGACGGTAATCGTGTTGCCAGTAACCGAAGTGACTTCACCATCGGCTTCTGCCACCACGACCTGACCTGAGTCCAACGCGGCATGATATTCCATACCTGTCGAAACAAGCGGGATCTCAGGGCGAACGAGAGGCACAGCCTGCGCCTGCATGTTCGAACCCATCAAGGCGCGATTGGCATCGTCGTGCTCGAGGAACGGGATCAATGCAGCACTAATGCCTACAACTTGATGAGGAGCAACATCCATGTAGTCCACGGATTCAGGTTGAGAGAAGATAAAGCCGGAATGGTAACGGCAGGATACGCGGTCACGGGTGAATTCCTTGTTTTCCGTAAGTGGTGCGTTGGCCTGCGCGATAACGTACTTATCTTCTGCATCGGCAGAGAGGTAATCGAACTGGTCGGAGACGAAAGGTACAATCGCTACAGGCTGACCGATCTTGGCGATACGTTTCATCATCTTGCTGTCGATCGTCTCACCTGCCTTGAACAGTGTTTCTTCACTCTTCGGATCAACCACATTTTCGCGGAGAGTGCGGCCTTCAAGACGTTCATCCTCAGCTTCCATAACGCGGAAGACCTTGCGATATGGCGTTTCAATGAAACCATACTCGTTCACGCGGGAG
>CAZKSG010000240.1:0-5761 GCA_964555335.1 uncultured Anaerolinea sp. | reverse complement strand
AATAACGCGAGCCGTTAAATCTATCGAAGGAATGAGATGAAACAACACAATCTTTTTCCACGAAAGCCATCCTACTCCATTGCGCCCTCTACCGTTGTGGATTCCTATTGGGCGCTCGAGACCGATCAACTCCTTTCCGAGCTTCACACCACCCGTAACGGCATCCAACAAATGGACGCCGCGAACCGGCTCAAACAATTCGGGCCAAACGAGCTTAAAGAACAACGAAAAAATACAGCCCTGGTGCTGTTGTTGAGTCAGTTTAAAAGCCCACTCGTCCTGATCTTGATCTTCGCCTCCATTGTCTCCGCCTTCGTAGGCGAGTGGACCGATGCCGCCATCGTCCTGGCAGTTGTCATTGGCAGCACAATGCTTGGGTTTGCCCAGGAATACCGGGCCAGCAACGCCGTTGAAAAATTGCGTTCGCAGGTGACCATCAAATCCAACGTAGTGCGCGACGGCAGACCGCAGATGATCTCCTCTGAGCAGGTAGTTCCCGGTGATGTGGTTCTCCTCTCCGCGGGAAGCCTGATTCCGGCTGATGGGATTGTTCTGGAAACCAATGACTTTTTTGTAAATCAGGCGGTACTCACCGGCGAAACATTCCCGGTGGAGAAAACCCCCGGAGTTGTTCCAGCGAAGGCAAGCCTTGCAGAACGCATCAACTGCATCTTTATGGGAACCAGTGTGCGCAGCGGTACGGCGCATGTGGTGATCGTGCAGACTGGGAAGAGTACGGCATTTGGACAGATTGCCGAACGGCTCAGCCTGCGCCCAGCGCAGACAGAGTTCGAGCGCGGTATTCAGAAATTTGGGTACCTGCTGACCCAGGTTATGTTGGTGATGGTGGTGATTGTCCTCGCCATTAACATCTTCCTCGCCAAGCCGCCCATCGACTCACTACTCTTTGCCCTTGCGCTGGCAGTGGGACTGGCACCTGAACTCCTGCCCGCGATCATCAGTATCACCTTGTCCCACGGCGCGCAGCAGATGGCCAAGCGCGGTGTGATCGTACGTCGATTGAACTCGATCGAGAATTTCGGCAGCATGGATGTGCTCTGCACAGACAAGACCGGCACGCTTACCGAAGGCGTTGTCCGGCTGGATGGCGCGCTCGATCCGAACGGGCAGCCATCGGATACCGTTCTACAGTACACCTACCTCAACTCACAGTATCAAACCAGAATCAATAACCCACTGGACGATGCCATCAGCGCATATGCCCAGCAAGCCGGGTTCAAGGTGGGCTCTGAGCAAAAGATCGATGAAATCCCGTACGACTTCGTGCGCAAATGCTTGAGCGTGGTAACAGCCAATACGCAAGGGAAGCGCACGCTTATCACCAAAGGCGCTCTGGAAAACATTCTGAACATCTCTACACAAGTACAAGCGGGAGATGAAACCCATCCACTGGATAACAAGAGCAGGACCGAGATCGAACAGCACTACAGCGAGTGGAGCGGGAAAGGGTTCCGCGTTCTGGGTGTGGCGATCCGACCATTGGAGGGACAAGCCGCCTCTTATTCGAGCGCAGATGAAAAGGAAATGACCTTTATCGGATTCCTGCTCTTCTTCGACCCACCCAAGGCTGATGTGCAACAAATCATAGTCGATCTTGCGAAACGGGGTATTCAGATCAAGATCATCACCGGCGATAATGAAAAAGTGGCCCGGCACGTTGCCGATGCTGTGCATTTGCCGGTTACAGGCTTGCTCACCGGTAAGGCGCTGAACGATATGCCAGATGAGGCTCTTTGGCACGCCGCCGAGCGCACAAACATCTTTGCAGAAGTGGACCCCAACCAGAAGGAACGCATTATCCTGGCCCTGCGCAAGACCAAACATGTGGTCGGGTATATGGGCGATGGCATTAACGATGCACCGGCCCTGCACGCGGCTGATGTGGGCATCTCTGTCGATACGGCGGTAGACGTGGCGAAAGATGCCGCCGACTTTGTGTTGCTCAAACAGGATTTGGATATTCTGCGTGAGGGCATTGATGTTGGACGCGTAACATTCGCCAACACGCTCAAATATATTCTGACAACCATCAGTGCCAACTTCGGTAACATGTTCAGTATGGCAGGGGCTTCGCTGTTCCTGCCATTTCTGCCTTTACTGGCGCCGCAGATCCTACTCAATAATTTCCTGTCCGATATTCCCGCCACCACCATCGCCAGCGACAATGTAGATGCGGAATGGGTGGCGAAACCGCGCCGTTGGAACACGGTCTTCATCCGCAATTACATGATCCTGTTCGGATTGGTCAGTTCGATCTTTGACTTCCTGACCTTTGGAGTGCTGTTGTTTCTGTTCCGTGCCACGCCGGAAGAGTTTCGCACGGGCTGGTTCATTGAATCCCTCTTGACCGAATTGGTCGTTGCGCTGGTTGTGCGAACGCGGGGAGTATTCTTCCGCAGCCGACCGGGAAATCTTTTGCTGGTTAGCACGCTGATCGTCGTCGGTATTACACTCGTGCTGCCCTATCTTCCCTTCAACTTCTTATTCGGCTTTATTCCGCTGCCTGTATCGTTGATGTTGGCAATGCTTGGACTGACGGCGCTCTACATAGTGGTTACTGAAATCGCCAAAAAGTATTTCTATTCCCGGTTGGAAAATGTAATTGCGTGAGCAGGCATATACGGGTCAATCGATCAATACCTCATCGCAAATGGATGGATATCGAACCCTGGCTTCACGCCGTTGGCAAGTTCCGCCACCACCTGCCCGGTACCGGGTCCCAGGGAAAGCCCAAGCATGGCGTGACCTGTGGCAAGGATGAGGTTGCGATGACGCGGTGACACATCGATGATCGGTAACCCGTCGGGCGTGGTGGGACGCAAGCCTGCCCAGGTTTCGCGAATATCCAGTTTTTCATCCAAATCAATGTATTCGCGCACAGCCCGTTCGATGCCAGCGATCCAACGCGGGTCTGGCGTGGTGGACATGTTCCCAATTTCGAGCCGTCCGGTAAACCGTAACACATCACCCATCGGCGTGACCGCCACCTTACGCTCCCCCAGCAGCAGCGCCTGACGCGGCATGACGTGAGGTGCAGACATAGTGAGGCTGTATCCGCGTGCCGGTTGGATGGGAATGTTCAGGCGCAGGTCACGCACCACGATCGGCGACCATGCACCGGCTGCGAGAACGATCTGCTCTGCTTCAAATTCCCCGTGCGCCGTCAGCACACGCGAGATGTTTTCTCCAGTCATTTCAAACCCGGTGACAGGTGTGTTTTCATATAAATGCGCGCCCATCTCGCTCACACGGGCGGTGAGAAGCGACAAGTACCTTGCCGGGTTCAACGACGAGTCCCCGGTAAAGTGGACCCCGCCAAGTACATCAGACAGTGCAGCTGGCTCACGCTGATGAACAGCGTCTTGATCCAGCACTTCGGCAGGCAGGCCATGCTGGTGCAACACCTCGGCTTCATGTCTGCCGCCCTCGAAACCCGATTGGGTCTTATACAAGAATAACAACCCCCTCTGTTGATAACTACAATCAAACCGTTCTGCGGCAACGATCTCGGCAAAGTTCTTTGAGCTCAACAAACCCAGAGACTTAAATGGAGGAATACCGCGCGTCACATTGTCTTCGTTGCAGGCTGCCGCAAACTTTAACAGCCACAACAAATAGCGCGGATTCAAACTAAGCTTCATTCCAAAGGGGCTGTTCTGCGGGTCGAGCATCCACTTCAACGCATTGGGGATCACCCCCGGCGCCGCCAGCGGAATGATATGACTTGGCACGATATGCCCCGCATTGCCCGATGAACTCCCTGTGCCGATGGTTGCCTTATCCAACAGAGTTACACTACGACCCGCCTTGAGTAAATAGTACGCCGAATGCAGTCCGATCGAACCTCCCCCAATAACAAGCACGTCCGTTTTGATTGCCATGATTCCTCTTCGAACCAACGTTCCCAGACGTTGAATTCTCCGCTATGCGTTTATCCCAACTTTGAAAGGGTCACGTTCATCCATCAACAGGTCACCTTCCGCCATCACCCACGCCTCGCCGGTAATGGTCGGAATGATCTTGTCATCCACCACCTGAACCTGTCCTTCAAATATGCTGCCGACAACACTTTGCTGTTTCCAGACCTGGTTCTCAACCAGTTTCCCATCTGCATACAAACAGGCCAGTTTCGCGCTGGTCCCTGTGCCGCAGGGGGAACGGTCATAGGCTTTGCCGGGGCACAAGACGAAACTGCGGCTATCTGCATCGGGTGTGGAAGCGAACAATTCCACGTGATCCACTTCTGCGCCGCCCAGCCCCGTGATACCCATGCGGGTGTACGCTTCACGAATGTGCCAGGCGAAATCGGTCAATTGTTCCAGGTTGTTCAAAGAGACATCCAGTCCATGATCGTGACACAGAAAGAACCAGTTGCCGCCCCATGCCACATCGCCATGGAGGGTCCTGCCATCCACTTCAACTGGAATGTGGGTCAAATGGCGGAAGGCGGGAACGTTGCGCACCGAGACACGATTTGGATAATCACCGCCCGCTTCATTCGGGTGGAGGGTTGCCTCCACCACCCCCACCGGCGTCTCCACTCGAACCGTTCCCGGCTTCACTCGTCCCAAATAGGATAACGATGCCACGACACCGATCGTCCCATGCCCACACATGCCAAGGTAACCAACGTTGTTGAAAAAGATGACACCAAACTCGCATGTTGGGTCAGCCGGCGGGACAAGATACGCACCTACCAGCACATCGGAACCGCGCGGTTCGTTCAGCACCATCGTGCGGAAGTCGTCATGCTCCGCTTTCAGCAAGGCTAACTTCTCGGCAACCGAACCAGCTCCAAGGTCAAAGGGAAGCGTTTCGATGAAACGGGTGGGTTCGCCGCCTGTGTGAGAGTCCAGAAAGGGGATCCGTTTCATGGCTGCCATCAGATCCGGGCTGTCGCAATGTTGAAAACGCGCTCGAATTCAGCGCGGTCTTCGGGCAATAATGGCAGCAACGGCCGGCGCGGGTTCCCTACTGCAATGCCCTGCAACTCGCAGCCCACTTTGACCTTCTGAGTGTAACCGCCGCTCTCCATGTTGCGCAGCATGGGCATCAGTGTGTCCATGTGGGCCCGGGCAGTGACAAAATCGCCAGCCAGAGCCGCATTGAGCACATCGGCATGTTGACGAGGTGCGCAGGAGGCGGCGCCGCCGATCCAACTGGTGGTGCCCCACAAAAAGTAATCGAGCGCCTGGTCGTCTGACCCGCAGCTGACCTGATAACGATCACCATACCGCATACGCATCTCATACACGCGCGACATGTCGCCGCTGGCTTCCTTGATGCCAATCACGTTCGGATGATCGACAAGCCCGTCGAGCACTTCATAGCCCACCTCCGTGCCCGCCCGCCACGGGAAGTTATACAACACGATCGGCAGGCTCACACTTTCAGCCACGGCGCGATAATGCTCGAGCAGTTCGCGCTGGTTGGGGCGTGAGTACGGCGGCACGGCCACCATCAAGGCATCGTAGCCCATGGTTTCGGCACGCTGTGAATAACGAATGACATCTCGAGTGGCGCCGGAGTTTGTCCCTGCGATGAGCGTTGCCCTGCCTCCCGCATAGTCCTTGACGAATTGGAAGATATCCAGCCGTTCCTGCTCACTTAGGGCATATACTTCGCCGGTGGTCCCGCCGGGGATCAGGCCGACCACCCCGTTGGCAAGCACATAATCGATCAACTGTTTGAGAACGTCATAGTTAATGGTTTCATCCTCGTTGAACGGCGTGACGATGGG
>CAZKSG010000239.1:0-5802 GCA_964555335.1 uncultured Anaerolinea sp. | reverse complement strand
TGCTGAGGGGCGTTCTTTGCCCCGAAGCATCTCGGAAAGACTCATCCGAGACCCTCACCGCACTGCACCAAACGAAGTGCGGTGCATGTGTCGGTCGCTGGAGACCGCTTCCTCAGGGTGACATGATCGTGGTTTTGGCTTATCCATTATTCACGCTAGTTAAATTCTGTGGACTCTGGAACCGTCAGTAAATGAAAAGCCAGGGTGGACATTCCAGGGGCTTTGCGCCCGGCCCGTGTGCCGTTGGACGCGTATTGCTCCAGGATCTCCTTGCAGCGTTCCCGCAACTTTTCATCCTGAAAGAAGGTTTCCATCGCTTTTTCACCATCCAGGATCTCGCGCACGCCGAGCTTGTCGTACACCTGCCCCATCACCTCGGCCACAAAGTCGGTGCTGATGAACAGGTCATCGGCGATATCGCGTTGTGCCAGGTTGAACAGAAGGCCGAGGCGCGCCAGATCCTTTTCACGTGAAGTGAAATTGGCGACAGGCAGGGTGCCGTCCATGATCAAGGTTCGCTCAGGCAATTCCAGGCGACCTGCAACGATCAACACGCCCGGAGTGATCACGAATTGTCCCTTCGCTGCGGCAGTGATGGCAGTTGCCAACGCATACATGATCTCGTTTTTGGCAATGTAGCCACCACCCCTGGCCGCCAGAATGCGCTCCAAAATATGCGGTTCAGGAAATGTACAGGTGAACACGATCAACGGCGGACGAGGAAGGACGCGCGTCATCTGCACCACCTTGGCAGGCCAGTTCTCGTCGTTGGCCACTTCAGTATCCAACACCAGGATATCGACAGGAGCAGATGGCGAGCGCAGCGCCTGTTTCAACTCCATTCCAGAGAGACTGCTGAACTCCCCCACTACGCGGGTGCGCCAGTCACGCCGTAACAGCATGGACATGAAGTCGCGTGCATAGGGGTCGTCTTCGACTATGATCACATTCAATTCTTTTTGCATCGTTGATTACCTTGGCAGTATTGTAGATGGACAAAGGGATACACCACCCCACATTATTGGGGGTGGGAACCGGATAAATTAAGAAACTTCAGGGATCCATTCGCCAATTTCCCCACATATAGAAGAAGAAAGAGGGTGGAGCGATGGTGTGTTCTGCATTGAATCTCCCAACACGGATGTTCAACCCTGCCATATTGTGCAGGATTTCACTAGACAAATTATATACGCTTTTGCCTTTTCCGGGACAGCCGCAGGTTACAAAATCGTTTGGAATCTTCACTCAGTAGAGGTCTTGAGACCTTACGGTCAGTCCAATGGCTCGGTCGCTGACCTTCGCCAAGCAAAGACCTTGCATCAGCAAAAACAAAGTGCTTCTTTTTTTGCACGGATGGCCGTACAATGATACATACAGATTCTCTCATAGAGGGGCGAACACCCCGGAAAGAAACGTACCATGTCTCACGTTTTCATTTCCTATTCGCGCAGAGACTTCGATTTCGTCACCCGCATCGTCCAGGCGTTGGAAGCAGAAGGGTTCGACACCTGGTTCGACAAGCACGATATTCCCCATGGCGAAGATTGGGAACAGGAGATCCTTCGCGGCATCCAGGGCGCAGATGCGTTCCTCTTTCTGACCAGCCCGCATTCGGTTGCCTCGGAGATGTGCAACAAGGAGATCGGGTATGCCGTGGCCAACGGCAAACGCATCCTGCCGATCTTCATTGCCAACGTGGAAGATAAGGATGTCTACCCATCTCTGGACGGTTTCCGCCAACCCAAAGCGAAGGAAGAGATCGCCCGGCGTAATTTCATTTTCTGCCGCGACGGACGGGACGATTTCGACAAGGCCATCGCCGAGATCAAAAAGACCATCGAAACCGACTACGACTGGTTGAAGTTTCACAGGGCGTTACAGGTCAAAGCCATCAGTTGGGAGCAGAAGAAGGATCTCAGCCGCCTCCTGCGGGGAAGGGAACTGCGCGAATCGGAAAGCAAGATCGCGGCAGGCATGGGCAAGGATCCGCCGCTGACCGATTTGCAGCGGCTGTATATTTCCAAAAGCAAAACATTCAACAAAACGTTTAACATCGCTGTGACCATTACAGCGGTGACCATCGCTGTTCTTGCCGCACTGCCCGGTCTCACCATGCCGCGTGCCATCCCCGGCCAGTGGGTTCCCATCGCTGCGGGAGAGTTCACGATGGGCATGAACCGCGAGGAAGCAGAGACCTACGAATACTTATGCAAAGACTTTTATAAATGGATCGGCGAGAGCGATGATTCATGCTCGACCGTGGACGATCTGCTCAAATCGAGCGGGCGACTCACCCACACCGAACTGACCGATTTCAAGATCATGTCCAATGAGGTGACGAACGCTCTCTACATGCAATGTGTGGATGCCGGGGAATGCAACCCGCCAAATGGCTGGAAGTACGAATCGGTGGATATCAACAAACCTGCCACCGGGCTCAACTGGCAGGAAGCGACCACCTACTGCACATGGCTCAACGGCCGCCTGCCCACCGAAGGCGAATGGGAGAAAGCCGCCCGCGGACCGCATGGGACGCTCTTCCCGTGGGGCAACGACTGGGACCGGCTGCATCCAAACGCCAACCTGGAAAACCTCAAGGACGAGAGTCCTCTGCCGATCACTGCCTATACCGCCAGCGATACGAATGCGTTTGGTGTCTTCAACATGGCGGGGAATGTGATGGAGTGGACGGCCAGCGAAAGTACGCCGCATATCAAAGGGGATGCCTTTGTGAACGAAGTGGTGCAGTGGAAGGATATCGAGTCCAAACCGGTCAGGCGGGTCGTTGCACGCGGCGGCGCCTGGGGCAACCCGAGCGCCAGCGGCATGGCATCGAAGCGAGGCCCGATCCCGCCTGCTCTACGTGATGCGAATATCGGTTTCAGGTGTGCCTGCCCGGCAGGTCAGGCATGTGAAGAACCCTGGGATTGGAAATGGATTTGGAGTCACGATTACTATCCCGATCAGTAACCATCGGCTTCCTCGGTAGAATGCTGATCTCTGCAGGTCTGGTCCTCGGCTGCACTGTGGGACTTCGCGCGTTAAGAGATTCCATGGATGCGCACGCTGCACAGCAGACGAGGTATCTGGTGATCGCAAATACGCCCGCCATCGGGCTGCCGCCCGCCACGGTCCTTCCCACCATCACGCCCAGCCCCACGCCCACCGCCCTGCCGCCTTCGCTGCCGGCCATCCGCCTTGCCATACCCGCCATCGATCTCAACTCGAGCATCCAGGAGATCACGCCCACCGAAAGGGTCTCTGCCAGTGGAGCCAGGCGCTTCATTTGGGAACCGCTTGCCTACACTGTGGCACATTTTGATACCAGCGGCAACCCGGGCGATGGACGGAATATCGTGCTATTCGGGCACAACAACACACTGGGAGAGGTATTCCGTTATCTCGACCAGCTGCACCTGGGCGACCCGGTCACCCTGTATACCGAAGAGAAGTCCTACGAATATCAGGTGCAAAAGAAGTTCATCATTCCCTACCTGGGAGCGGAGGAGGATGGAGATGCACTGCTCATGTCGTACTCGGCTCCGCAATCGAGCGAGATGATCACCATCATTTCCTGCTGGCCCTATTTCACCAATGCCCACCGCATCGTGATCATCGCGGTGCCGGTCTCTGCCGCGGAGGGAACATGACGAACCGCGCTCCCCTTCGCATGGTGCTTCATAAGCTGCCAGCTTTCAGTTCGCTGTCTGCCGCTGAACGGGACCGCCTCAGCAGGCAGATGGTCCGCCGGGAGTATCGTTCAGGTGAAACACTGTGGCGAGCCGGAACCCCACCCGACCGGTTGGCGATCATCGAACGCGGCGAGGTCGTGGTGGAGTATCGCTATCGCGGCGTGAACGTCCGAACGGTAACGCTGGGACCCGGTGAAATCATCGAGCCGGGCAGGCTGAAAGAAAAACAAGCGCTCACCCGTCCCTGCCTGCGAGCAGCCACAGACACAGCCCTGTATGCGCTTCCGGCGGAGGCGGCGGGCAAAGCGCCTTCCTCCTCCGCACCTCAAGAGGCAAATCGTTTCATCGCCCTCCTGCAACGGTTGGCATGGCCCGTTCTGGTGACGGCGTTGATCCTCGCCCTCTCGTGGAACGACCTGACCCGCATCCTATCCACGTCGCTGTTCCTGGCCTCAGACCGTGCTGCGGAATACGGACGCGAGCCCATCCAATTGCTGGGGTACGCAGAACAGGTGGATCGAGGCGCCCTCTTCGCCTACAACCAGCAAGGCTACCTGCTATTTCAAGACGGTGACCTGCTGAACGCCGAAGCCGCCTTTCTGGAAGCCGCCACGCAGGATGTCGCCAACGCACCGGCGCTGAACAACCTGGCCATCACCTATTACAGGCGAGGCGAGGTTCCGCAGGCCACCGAACTTCAGCAGCGCGCCGTGCAGGGCAACCCAAACCATGCCACACTGCAATACAACCTGGGGCTGCTCCTGATGGAACAGAACGCCCGGCAGGATGCCATTCGTGCCTTTGATGAAGCCAGCCGCATCGACCCTGCCTGGGCGCTGCCCTACCTGCAAAAGGGTTTCCTCTATTTAAAGATGCAGGACTACATGCGCGCCGAACAGGCTGCCCGCGCCGCCATTCAACGGGACCCCACACAGGAATCGGCGCATCTGATCCTCACCGTGGCGCTGTACAACCAGGGACGGTACGTAAGCGCACAAGAGGCGGTGAGAGAGGCGCTGCGGCTCAACCCGAACGACGACATCGCCCGCTTCTACCAGGCCCTGCTCACCGGCAGGCTTGGCGATGCGGCGTCGGCCATTATGTACCTGCAGGAACTGCGCCGTTCGGCAGAGGACCCACAGACCGTTGCACGCATCGATGCAGAGATCGAGTCGTTCACCCGTTCGCTTCAAGACGGCGCTCCATGAACCGAAATCGTGTTCAACAGAGGGAACAATCCTTCCCTCTGCACTTGCGAAGGAACAGTCCGTTGATCTAAAAAGGAGACCCCCATGACAAAACGAATCGCCATTCTTTTAGCCCTGCTCGTGCTGGTTGCCCTCAGCGTCTACCCGGCCATCGCACAGACCACACCCACCATCTATGTAAACCCGAACAGTGCCACCGATAACGAAGATGGCACCAAGGAACATCCCTACAGCGATCGGTCGGAAGGAGAGGCGGTGTTGCAGGCCACCGATTACGGCGGTGACCTGTATATTCTGAGCGCCGATGGAAAGAAATGGCTGGGTCCCTACGCGATCGACCCTGCCCGGGTGGGCGGTGGCGGAATCCCCCTGCCCACTGCCACGCTGTACCTGCTGCTGGCCATCGCCGCCCTGCTCCTGATCCTTGCCGGGTGGTACCTGATGCGCCGCTCGCGCCAGCTTCAACTCTGACACATCCATAACACGAACTACCGCTCGGCGTGGGTCAGAGAATGTCATGCTGAGCAAAGCGAAGCATCTCGTGTTATAGGGTGAACACTACACTTGATGCAAACCATTGAGACCTTACGGTCGGCCTAATGGCTCGGTCGGCTCTTACAGAGTGCTTCGCGAAGACCTTCGCCAAGCAGAGCAAGGTCTCCGTCGTGAGCATGTCATGCTGAGCAAAGCTGAGGAGTGACAGGGGCATCATCGGCTCGGGCTAAAGCCCTGCCTCAGTGCATGTAAGCCCGCCGGGCTGAACGCTTACGCGGCGTGGGGCGCACGCTCGGCATGGGTCTTCGACCCCGCCGAGATATTGACCGCAAGGTCTCCATCGTGAGTATGCCATGCTGAGCAAAGCGAAGCATCTCGTGTTATAGGGTGAACACTACACTTGATGC
>CAZKSG010000238.1:0-5904 GCA_964555335.1 uncultured Anaerolinea sp. | reverse complement strand
ATGGTCACCAAGGGCGCGGATGTGCTCGTGATCGCAGCGATCGACGGCTCGACCCTCTCCGACGTGCTCGCCAAGGCCAAGGAAGCTGGCGTTCTCGTGATCGCTTATGACCGCTTGATCTCCAAGACCGCGAATGTTGATTACTATGCAACATTTGATAACTTCGGCGTCGGCGTTATCCAGGGTACTCAACTTCTCGAGGGACTCGGACTCAAACCCGGTGAAAAAGCCCCTGCTGGTGTTGGACCTTTCAACATTGAACTGTTCGGCGGCTCCCCCGATGACACCAATGCCTTCTATTTCTATGATGGCGCCATGTCTGTCCTGCAGCCTTTCATCGACGACGGCACGCTCGTCGTTCAGTCCGGTCAGATGGGTATGGATGTTGTCGGCACTCTCCGCTGGGACGGCGCTGTTGCTCAGTCCCGCATGGAGAATATTTTGAGCGCCAACTACACTGACAAGCGCGTCGATGGCGTTCTTGCTCCGTACGATGGTCTTTCCCGCGGTATCATCGCAGCTCTGCGCGGCGTTGGTTACGGCACTGCTGATCAGCCCTGGCCTGTCATTACCGGACAGGACGCGGAAGTTGCTTCCGTCAAGGCCATGATCGCTGGCGAACAGATGTACACCGTCTTCAAAGACACCCGTGAACTCGCTGCCCAGACCGCCAAGATGGTGGACCAGGCTCTCAAGGGCACGACCGTTGATGTCAATGACACCAAGACCTATGACAACGGCGTGAAGGTTGTTCCTTCCTATCTGTTGACCCCCTACAGTGTTGATATCAACAACTATCAGAAGCTCCTTGTTGATAGTGGCTACATCAAGGCTGAAGATCTGAAGTAATACGTTTTTCAATGGGTGTGTGAGGTATTGTGCCTCGCACACCCATTTCTTACAGAGTACCGCCGAAAAGCTATTCATAATACAAGCAATACGCAGTAGAATCGTGAGCAAAAATTATTAAGGATAGAAAACCATGTCTGAAGTCATCCTCGAAATGCGGAACATCACAAAAACGTTTCCTGGCGTTAAGGCGCTCGATAATGTGACCTTTAGCGTCGAACAGGGCGAGATCCATGCGCTGGTAGGGGAGAACGGGGCAGGCAAATCAACCTTGATGAAAGTGTTGAGCGGTGTCTATCCCTATGGTACATATGATGGTGAAATCTTCTTTGAAGGCAGGGAGTGTCGGTTCCAAAACATTAATCAGTCGGAAGAAGTTGGTCTTGTTATTATTCATCAGGAATTGGCGCTGATTCCCTACCTCTCTATTACAGAAAATTTGTTTCTCGGAAACGAGCGCGCAAAAAATGGAATTATTAACTGGAACGAATCAGTGTCCAGGACCAAGGAACTGCTGGAAAAAGTAGGCCTGAACGAGTCTCCCAATACACTGATTACCAATATGGGTGTTGGGAAGCAACAGTTGGTTGAGATTGCCAAGGCACTGGCAAAGAAAGTCAAGCTGCTTATTTTGGATGAACCGACTGCCTCTCTCAATGAAAATGACAGTGAAAAACTGCTTGAATTATTACTGCAACTTAAAGCACAAGGCATTGCATCGATCCTGATCTCCCATAAGTTAAGCGAGGTCTCGAAGGTGGCTGACTCCATCACAATCCTGCGTGATGGAGCCACGATCGAAACGTTGGATACTCGCAAGGATGTGATCACCGAAGACCGGATTATTCGAGGCATGGTCGGACGCGACCTGACACACCGCTTCCCGCCGCGCGACTCGCAGATTGGAGAAGTGATCTTTGAGATCAAGGATTGGAATGCTTATCATCCTCTCCATGAGCACCGCAAGGTGAGCGATAATGTGAATCTGTATGTTCGAAAAGGCGAAGTGGTGGGCATCGCGGGATTGATGGGGGCAGGGCGAACGGAATTGGCCATGAGCGTTTTTGGCCGAGCGTACGGTTCACGCATCAGCGGCAAGGCTTATAAATATGGCAAGGAGATCGATATCAGTACCATCGATAGGGCGATCTCGAATGGTATCGCTTATGCCACGGAGGACCGTAAATCCTATGGGTTGATCCTGATCGAACAGATCAAGGATAACATCACCCTTTCCAACTTGGAGGCGATCTCAGCTTCTGGTGTCATTAATGAACCCAAGGAATTGACGGTTACACGCGAGTATCGCGATAAGCTGAATATCAAGTGCTCGAGCATTCTGCAACTGGCGCTCAACCTGTCGGGTGGAAACCAGCAAAAAGTGGTTCTCAGCAAATGGTTGTTCGCCAATCCTGATATCTTGATCCTCGATGAACCTACACGCGGTATTGATGTCGGTGCCAAGTATGAAATTTATACAATCATCAATCGTTTGGCCAGTGAAGGCAAGGGAGTCATCATGATCTCCTCCGAATTGCCTGAGATCCTTGGGGTCTGTGATCGCATTTATGTCATGCGTGATGGCAAGATTGTCGGTGAAATGCCTGCCAAGGAAGCATCTCAAGAAATCGTAATGAAGCACATCATGTTTGATCAAGAGGTTACCGAACAATGAAAACCCTGTCCAACCTTTTCAAGAATAACATTCGCGAATATGGAATGTTGATCGCGCTGATCGCGGTGATGATCTTCTTCTACTTCGCGACTGGCGGCATCTTAATGCGACCGGTCAATATTACCAATCTTGTCCTGCAAAACAGCTACGTCATTGTCATGGCGCTGGGTATGTTGTTGATCATTGTGTCCGGTTGGATCGATCTGTCCGTAGGATCCATGGCTGCCTTCCTTGGCGCGATCGCAGGCGTGATGATCGTCAAGTGGGGATGGAGCTGGCCCCTCGTCATGGCAATCTGCCTCGTCGTCGGCGGATTGATCGGCGCCTGGCATGGATATTGGGTGGCTTACCTTAAGATCCCGGCATTTATCGTGACTCTGGCGGGCATGTTGATCTTCCGTGGTCTGACCCTCGTCATGGTCCGTGGTGAAGCGATCGGTCCATTCCCGGTTGGCTTCCAGAAGATCAGTGCCGGCTTCATACCCGATTTCTTCCATGTTGAAGGCTTCCACCTGACCACGATCATTGTCGGGCTGGTCGTCTGTGTTCTGCTTATTCTCTCGGATGTTCGCACTCGTAGAAATCAGCAGAAGTATGGATTTGAAGTTACGCCGTTCTCGTTCTTCGTCGCCAAACAGGTTCTCATTTCTGCGGCAGTCATGGGTTTCTGCTATTTGATGGCTTCCTACAAAGGAATTCCAAACCTGCTTGTGATCATGTTCCCGTTGGTGGCCGCCTATTCCTTCCTGACCAACCAGACCGTGATCGGTCGCCGTATCTACGCTTTGGGTGGCAATGAAAAAGCAGCCCGTCTTTCGGGTGTCAATACCCAGCGCTTGTTGTTCCTCACTTTTGTGAATATGGGTGTTCTTGCCGCTTTGGCAGGCATGATCGTGGCGTCTCGTTTGAACAGTTCCACCCCGAATGCCGGTGAAGGCTTCGAATTGGATGTGATCGCAGCGTGCTTCATCGGTGGCGCTTCGGCGAGCGGTGGTATTGGTACGGTGATCGGCGCAGTCGTGGGAGCGTTCCTGGTCGGCGTGTTGAACAATGGTATGTCCATCCTCGGCGTGGGTATCGACTGGCAGAAGGTGGTCAAGGGTATGGTGCTTCTGCTGGCTGTGTTGTTCGATGTTTATAACAAGAACAAGGGTACAGACTGACGCGTTGTTTTCATAAGAGATTGATATATGAATCGATATTGGGAGACCAGGCTCCAACAGCATGGAACTCCCAATATTTATATAAGGTATTGCCATGGATGATATTCTGAATCAGTTGTTGCAGGATGAACGGGAACTTCAATTTACGAAATTCAATGAAGATGTGGCATGGAAACTTGGCTGCCAGCTTGTTGAACTGGCACGTAGTAGAGACCTTTCAGTAACGATTGATATCACGCGCGGCACCCATCAACTTTTTCATGCGGCTCTGCGCGGGACGTCTCCTGATAACGATGAGTGGGTGAAACGTAAGGTCAGACTCGTGTATCGCTTTGGACACAGTTCATTCTACGTCGGGCAAATGCTCAAGGGCAAAGGCAAGACCATCGAACAGTCGTATCTGGTCTCTGAGAGCGAGTATGCTCCACATGGCGGCTGCTTCCCGATCATTATCAAAGATACAGGCATCGTAGGCACGGTCACGGTTTCGGGACTTCCTCAGGAAGAAGATCATAAATTAGTTGTGGAAGCGATTCGACATTATCTGGCAGAGGAGAAATAACATGGCTTTGAATCCCGTTATTGACATGTTGGGACGCAAACTTCGTCTCGCCGTCATCGGTGGCGGACCCGGCTCGTTTATCGGGGCCATGCATCGGCAGTCGGCAAGACTCGATGATCGTTACGAGATCGTGACCGGTATCCTTTCGTCCGACCCGGAAAAATCCAAACAATCGGCAAAAGAACTCGGCTTTACTTCTGATCGACACTATAACAACGTGACCGAGATGCTCGATGCTGAAGCTGCACGCAAGGATGGCATTGACGCGGTTGCCATCATGACGCCGAACGACAGTCACTACGACTATTCAATGGCGGCGCTCGAACGCGGCATCGACGTGATCTGCGACAAGCCGATGACCAACACGGTCGAAGAAGCCGAGTTGCTTTATAAGAAAGTGCAGGAGACCGGGCTTGTTTTTTGTCTTACGCATAACTACACCGGTTACCCGATGGTGCGTCAGGCCAAGGCGATGGTGATGGATGGTCAGCTCGGAACCATTCGCCTCGTGCAGGTGGAATATGTGCAGGGCGGCAAAGCGGACGAGACCAAAACCTTCTCGCCCGATAACTGGAAGTTCGACCCTGTGCGCGGCGGTCCTTCGCGCGTGATGGGCGATATCGGCACGCATGCTCACAACCTGACGCGCTTCATCAGCGGATTGGAAGTGGATGAGGTTGCCGCCGAGATCGGAGCCATCGTCCCGAACCGCGTCATTCATGACTTTGGCGGGGCTCTGCTCCGGTTCGATAACGGCGCCCGTGGAAGTTTCTGGGTTACACAGGCCGCGGCCGGCGTGGAGAATTGTCTGCGCATTCGTGTCAGTGGCAACCAGGGGACACTCGAATGGATGCAGGAGATTCCGCAGGCGTTGACCTTCAAGCCTCTGCAGGGACCCTCACAGAACCGAACACCCAATGGACCGGGAACATTGCCGCTCTCTGCTCGAAGCACGCGTCTCGTTGCCGGTCATCCCGAAGGTTTCCCGGATGGATTTGCGAACATCTACTCCGATGCGGCGGAAGCCATTGCCGCGCGCCGCTCTGGAAAACCGGTTGACCCGCTCGCCCTGTACTTCCCGAACGCGTGGGATGGTTTGCTCGGCGTGCGCTTTGTCGATGCGGTAATCAAGTCCAGTGATGCCAATGGTCAGTGGACGAAATGCTAGATATCACCCCTCATCCCCAGCCCTTCTCCCAGCGGGAGAAGGAAGTCGTGCCCTCTCCCAAGGGGAGAGGGCTAGGGTGAGGGAGAAAAGCGAATCCTATGCCAACGATTCTAGTTACCGGCGCAACTGGCAAAGTGGGGCGGGTATTCATTGATCGTCTGTTGGCAGATCCAAAATTCGATTCCTTTACCATCCGCGCGTTATGTCACAACCGCGAACTCGAATCACATCCACGCATCGAAAACATTCATGGTTCCATCGAGCATCGCAAAAACGTCGAAAAAGCAATGGACGGTGTGACGCATGTTCTGCATCTCGCCACGGTCAAGGAAACTCCCGAGCAGATCATGGATGTGGCGGTGAAGGGTCTCTTCTGGCTGCTCGAAGCCTGCCGCACCAGCCCAACTTTCAAGCAGTTCATTATGGTTGGAGGTGATGCGGGTATGGGGCACTTCGTTTATCCGCATCCGCTGCCGGTGACTGAAAC
>CAZKSG010000237.1:0-5954 GCA_964555335.1 uncultured Anaerolinea sp. | reverse complement strand
GCCGCCGATCTGAACAATGACAATGTGATCAACGTTCTCGATCTCGAACTGCTGGCACAGAATTATCGCAAGACTGGCCCTATTGCCTGGGAATAGTTCAGTAAGAAAAGATGGGGCGCACACTTAAGTGCGCCTCATCTTTCCGGAGTTGTTTATGAAATCTGTGAAATCGATCATCCTGGCGATGATCTTTACTGTTGTAAGTGTGTTGAATGTCAGTGCTCAAAGCGCGGAGAGTATCTGGCTGTCGGCCAGTACGACCGCGTTCAAAACTCAAGAAACCGTGACTGTGAACGTGAACGCCATGTCAGGTACACCCGTTCAAGGATTCACGTTCCAGATCCGTTATGACCCCAGTTGTTTGAAACCGATCAATGCCTCGAGCACAATTCCTGGAATGAATGCCTTGCCCCTGCCACAGACCTCTGGTCTTGTGGATGGATCGTATGCCAGTACCACTCCCCAGGTGGTCAACGGACTTCTGGCAGAAGTCCGCTTTACGACACTGGGAGGTTGTAATACGAATCTCACTCTGGAGAGTGCGGCTCTGGCCATTCGCAATGAATCGGGTTTTGCTGCGCCTCTTGCAGGTGTGATTCTGGGTGAGCGCACCATCGCTCTTAACATTGACAAGGAAATTGCCGCATCTCAACCTGAGATTTTGCCATCGGGTTCGGTGCTTCCCTTGGAACCGGCCGCCGCGACACGGACGGTGAATTACGGTTGGATTATTGCGCTTTTGGCGGTTTTGTTCGTGTTTGGGTGTCTGTTCGTGATCTTCAAGTATTTTCGATTGGGCAGTGCTGGAACAGGTACAACTACCAAGGCTCGGAAGAAAAGTGCATCACCTCAATCGGTTGTTTTGCATATGAAGCGCGGTCCGCAAGCGGGGAAGAGCATCGTGTTAAAGCAGTTGCCCGTCAGTATAGGGCGCGACCCGCGTAATGAGATCTATCTCAATGACCCAAATATTGGCATCCAGCATGCCAGGATCTTTGTTGCGAATGACGATTATTACCTGATGGATTTGACAGGCAATACATTCATTAATGGTCAGGCAGTGCGGAATAATTCCGTCATCTTGAAAATGGGTGACGTAGTGCGCTTGGGAAAAAGCGCATTGTTCGTATTTGGATCCTAATGGCGTGATGAACGGTTACCGAAGGGATTCAGCGTAAAAGACTTTCGACGGTGAAGTCCCAACGGTCCCGTCGTGGAAGGAAGCGAGGAGAAATGTCCAATACATCCAATCGACTACTGCGGGCGATCAGTCTGTTGATCCTGCTGGTTTCGATCATTCCCGTGAACAGCGCGGAGGCTCTTGCAGCCTCTGCCCCGCCGCCTGTGGATATGTTCCAATTGCCGTGGGATCAAGGCATCGCCTGGTATGCGATCGATGGCATCGATAACGGAAGCAAACGGCCGGCGAGCAGCTCACACAATTACAGGCTCGGCGGTGCGATCGATTTTGCACCGCGTACGAACATGACCACCGGAGAGAACACTGCCAATTACTGGGTCACAGCCGCCGCAGATGGAACCGTGGTTGCCACTGCCACCTGTTATGTTACGCTTTCACATGCCAACGGATGGCTGACACAATACCAATTCCTTGGCAATATTCAAGTGAAGCTGGGTGATGTTGTGACGCGTAACCAACGCCTCGGTGTGATTGCAGATGGCGTGAAGTACAAATATTGTCCTGGATATCAGGACATTAATATCCCGCATTTACATTTCATGCTGCGACCCTCGGTCGTGGGAGCGACGTTCGCGGGTTGGTTGGTGAACTACAATTCACTTTTCAATACGACGACCTTTACGAAAAATCGAAGTACAGTGGGATTGAATCAAGCATTGATGAATGTGTTCGACGTCACACCCACGCCGACACCCACGTTACCACCGACAACGATTACTCCGCCCACTGAACAGCCACCGACCAGTACACCGACTCCAGTGATGTCACCTACGGCGACGCTCACCGGTCCGTATGTATCCACAACGATCACACCGCAGACGATTGATGTTGGCGGTACTTCGTTGGTCACTGTTAAGTTGAACAACGTTCCACCTGAAGGATATACGAGCGCGGAATTTACTTGCTCTTATAACGCGAACCTGTTCGAAGCCAGCAACATTACGATCGCGTCCCTCTTTGGAGCGGACCCAGCAACAGCCATCAATGGCCCACAGGCGCAAAGTCTGCTGGTGGCTATTGCGGGCAGCAATGGCAACAAAGCAACAACCAGTGGAACTGCCTTTACCTTCGATGTGAAAGGATTGCAGATCGGGCAAACGGTCATTGAATGTAGAGCACGCGTTTCACAGGGCAACGACCTCCTGACCGAGATCCCATTCGTGGTGGACTGGCTCACTATTCAGGGAAGTTCGCCAACGCCCAACCTCACACCTTCTGAAACGCCCACACTCACGCCTTCCTCCACGCCAACCCCCGCACCTGCTGTGTGCGATCAGGCGGAGTTTATCGCCGATGTGAACGTCCCACCGGGGACACAATTCTTTCCGGGGGCGCAATTCATAAAAACATGGCGTTTGCAAAACATTGGCACTTGCACCTGGACAACCGGCTATCAATTCGTGTTTTTTAGTGGCGAGCAGATGTCTGCACCGACTGCAGTTTCCTTTCCTATGTCTGTTGGACCAGGACAGACTGCAGACTTTTCAATTCAGATGACCGCGCCTACTGTGCCGGGAAATTATCGCGGCTATTGGATGTTCAAGAATGCCAGCGGCGCTCTTTTTGGAACGGGACCCGTTGCGAATGAACCGTGGTTTGTGGATATCAGTGTAATGGATTCCACGGCACAGCCTTTCCCTACTTCAACGTTTACACCTTCACCTACACCCAATAGTTCCACTCCAACTCCGGGCGTAAGCGCAACACCCGGTGGGAACTGGCTCACGTTCACAAATAATACCTATGGATTCATGTTTGGGTATCCAGGTGACAGCCAGATTGTCGCAGGTGGAACGGATAACAACACCCGCTTCAATCTGCCGTTTGTACAAGGGACGAATCTGCGCGAAAAATATCTGGAAATGATCGTTGCTGAGACTTCAGGTGTTTGCCAAAGTCCCTTGGCGAGCAGCTCGATATTGCAATCGTCTGAGACGGTTGTCATTTCTGGCATCACGTTCCTTAAACAGACCGGAGGCGATGCCGCGGCCGGAAACTTCTATCAATGGGTCGCATATTCCACATCTCGAAATAATGTCTGTGTGAGTCTGGACTTTGTGCTGCATTCCTTGAACCCCGGCAATTTCGCAACCCCGATCCCCACGTTCGATTACGCGGCTGAGTCGGCTGTCTTCGGGCAGATCGCTTCGACCTATTCGTGGCTGGCAGTCTCGCCCACATCGACAGCGACGAATACTCCGTCCGCAACTGCCACATGGACACCCACTGGTTCTTCCAACCCAACTTTCACCCCCACATCGGCTTTTTCGCCCACACCTGCTGCTGGATATGCCGCAGTAACCGGGCAGATCACGGCGAACAAGCCGGTGGTGGTGAATGTATATGATCAAACCATGTTTATGGTTGCCACGGCCGAAAGCATTGATGGAAACTTCCGGCTCGAAGTTCCGCCGGGAACATATACGATAGTTGCCATCAGTCATGGATTCCTGAGCGCTCAGGCAACGGTAACTCTTACCGCCGGAAATACGCTCATTCTTCCTCCGGTCACGTTGCTGGCAGGCGATATTGACGGAAACAATGTCATTGACCAGTTCGACGCACTGACCATTGGTATGAACTACAACTCCGCCTCCCCGGCAATGGCAGACTTGAACAACGATGGCATTATCAACGTTCTCGATCTGGAAGCGTTGGCGAAGCACTATCGCGAGACCGGACCGATTCCCTGGCAATGATGCAGAAACCAGCTTAAAGTGAACGAAAACATCCCTGATGGGCTTACCCGTCAGGGATGTTTCATAAGTGAAAAATTTCCACTTTACCGCTAAAACCCTCTGAGATTGTGAATGATTGGAATACAATCAGCCATCAGTTCAGAGGATTGCACCATCGGAGGAGAAACAATGCCCGGTCCGATCTATTTCCAATGGCAGAATCAGTTTTTGCTGGAGACCATCTACACATCACGAGAGAGAAAATTGGTTGACTTCCTGGTTTATTACAAGGAGATCGACCTGTGGAAGCAATATAAAGACCAGAAGATCGAGAACCTGCAAAGCGATGTACAACAATACATCGCCGACCGCGAGAGGACGACCGGGGAGGCATATCGATCGTATAAACGATTGTATGATTATTTCCTGCGAGGAGATGTTCGCGCAAAGTATGGGGCCAAATACAACATCACCGACGAAAAAGACCTCGATAAACTCAAAATACTTCATAAGAACTTTGCTGATAATCTTCCAAAGCTTGGCGACGTGCGCAAGGAAAAATATTTTGTCACGCGCATGTACGTGGATTGGGAGACCAACCTCAAGAAGATCACAGACGATATCACCTACCGCAAACGCAGGCTGGCATCCATGCTCAACCAGGAGAAGAAAGCAACCGAGACGCTGGAACTGCAGAAGATCGAAAATGTCGTTTTCAAGATTGTCGAGGAGGAACGGGTTGAACTGCGGACGTTTGTTTCCACATATAACAAGATCGAAAAAAGGAAACTTGAATTGTACAAGGCAAAGGAGACTGCACAGAACGGGATCAAGGGCGCTCGCACCCGGATGGACATCATCCGTTCCCAGCTCAGCACAGCCGATGCCAAGCAACGCGAGCTTTCCACTGCCCTTGCCCGCCTCAAAACGCCGCCGACAGTTGCCTCTGTGCAGGGATATTTTACAAGCCCAGACCCTGGTCATACCCGCAATCCATATCCCAACGCCGACCCGGCTGTGATGAACATCGTCAACAGCTTGCGAAAAAAACTGGCAAGCGACCTGCTTCTGATCAAGGATGAAGCAGTCAAACAGGTGACAATCAAGAATCTCATCTATCCGTTGCAGGAACAACAGCTAAAAGTAAGGAAGGAGATCACCCAGATCGAAGGTGAACTGAATAGCCTCGCTGCCAATGCCCCCACACGTTCCCAACGCCAGGGACGTTTGGATACGCTGCGTGATACGCAAAAGGCCGTCGAAGCAGAGATCGATAAGGTGAACGAGTACCAATCCGCGGTGGATGCTTCGAAAAAGTCACCGGCAGAACGGGCGCAGTTGATCTCGGCTAAAGAGAAGGAACTGCTCCTCGCCCAGCAGCGCTACTCCCAGCTTGGAAAGGATGCGGCAGATGTCGAATCGCAGATCAAGTCGTTCGAGTCCATCATTAGTCGGCCGGAGGAGGAGTATCTCGTTCGTTATACGCCCGACCAGCCGATCACGGTCAAGGATATCGTGCGCAGCAAAGCCGAAATATATGCGACGTCGCTGGTCAACAAAAATCAATATGAACTGCTCGAAATGATCATCAATCGCTTCGTCGCTGAACCAGAACGATATCCGCTTTGGCTGCAATACATGGTCATCCATTTTTCGGGGATGCGCTATGCCAGCGCGCACGGTTCCTGGGCCGACCCGAAGGACCTGTTGAGCAGCCTGCTCACACCCAGACTCGAAAAACGCTTCAAGGAATATGATGACAACGCGATCCAGGCGATGAGCGAACAGCGTATCACACTCTATGAAACGACAGGCGTATTAGGTCCTGATGCGCCAAAGCTGGCACGCGCATCTGACCCGAGATCGAAGGAGAGGATTACCCAACACTTGAAGGGACTCAAGTCACTTTTGCCGCATCAACGCCGTAAGGCATTGTATGACCTGCAACTCGATGAGCAGGAATATGAGATTGAAACGATGAAGCCCGAGGAAGTGCTGGCGGAGATCAAAGAGATCGGTGCGCAGGATAACTTCCCTGAATGGATGTGGAAAGAGATTACCCGCCTCACAGAATT
>CAZKSG010000236.1:0-6002 GCA_964555335.1 uncultured Anaerolinea sp. | reverse complement strand
CGACCTCTTGCACCCCATGCAAGCGCGCTAGCCGGGCTGCGCCACGCCCCGATATACCACGTATCCATTTGTTAATTTACACCCCGAACCCCTTGCGAGTGCGCTAGGCACCTCCGGTGACTTCGTTCGGTTTGCGCCACGCCCCGTGGCAGGGCAACATTATAGTACTGTTTGAATATTCTTGCAACTCAGCATTATTCGTCTTTGATTATGCTAAAATATGGAGTACATCGTTAATCAAAACAGCCCTTCAAGAAGACCAACGATTAATGAGCGATGAACAGTAAACAACTGTTGGAGTTCCCATGTCTGAAATGATCGAAGTTCAAATTGATAGCGTCCGCGTACACTTGATGACGCCGCAACGCCTGGTGGTGCTGAAGCAGCTTGATTCCGAGCGTTACCTCCCTATCTGGGTGGGACCCTATGAGGCAGAGGCGATCACCGTCGCGTTGCAGGAAGTGGAAATGGTCCGCCCGTTAACGCATGACCTGTTGAAGAATGTTTTTGGCGCGTTCAATGCACGTATTACCCGTATCGAGATCGTCCGCCTGCAGAATGATATTTTCTACGGAAACATCATTGCCGAAGTGAACGGACGCGAAGTGGAAGTGGATTCGCGCCCATCCGATGCGATCGCGTTGTCGGTAAGGGCTCATGTGCCGATCCTGGTCAATTCGAATGTAATGGACGAGGCGGGCATCATCCCTGAACAGGATATGCCCGAGGGCGAGGAGAACCTGCCAGTCGAAAAAAGCGAAACGGCTCCGTTGTCAGAGGAAAGCAGCGAGCGTTTGTCTGTCTTCGAGGACTTTTTGGAAAAACTCGATTTCGACAAACCCGAAGGTAATGATGCCGACGACGAATCGGATACTCCCAAGAAACCGAAGAAGAAATGATCGATACCCTGCCGCCCGAAGTTCCATTTGGGGATGAGAAAAGCACCGCCCCCGCCACGTCCACGGCAGTCCCTCACAGCAGAGAAGCCGAGGAAGCCGTTGTGGGGGCGGTCTTCATTAATCAGGAAGTCTATTACGACATTGCCCAATTCCTGAATCCGGACGATTTCTACATCCACCGTCACAAGTGGATCTGGGAGACGTTCACCAGTCTGCACGAACAGCGCATCCCCATTGACCTGTTGACGGTTGCCGATGAATTGGAACGACGCGGTCAATTGAACGAGATCGGTGGGCCAGCATTCCTCACGTCACTCATCAACCAAGTTCCTTCTTCGCTTAATGCCGAATCCTATGGGCGTATCGTCGAAGGATATTCCATCCGCCGCAAAATGATCAATGCGGCGAACCAGATCGCGTCGATCGCCTACAATGAGCGCACTGCCGTTGACGATGTGATGGATGAAGCTGAAAAGGCCGTCTTCAACGTGAGCGAGCGACGGCTCAAGCATGATCTGGTTCCGATCAAGAAGGTTGCCAGCGATTTCTACGATCGCATCGATGACCTTGCTAAACGCGCCGACGACATTGTCGGTGTGCCTACGGGCTTCATCGACCTTGACCGAATGTTGACCGGACTGCAACCATCAGACCTGCTCATCATCGCCGGTCGCCCTGGTCAAGGTAAGACAGGCTTTCTACTTTCGATCGCCAAGAACGCAGGGCTCACCCACAAGAAACACGTGGCGATCTTCTCGTTGGAAATGTCCAATGACCAGGTGGTGCAGCGTTTGATCTCTCAAGAAACAGGGATCGATTCCCAGCGGATGCGTACCGGCAAACTACAAGAAAACGAGTGGCCGCTGTTCACACATGCCATCGAAGTATTTTCAGATACCCACATTTATCTGGATGATACCCCCGCCATCACCCCGCTTCAACTGCGGACCAAATGCCGCCGCCTGCACATGGAGTTTGGTCTCGACCTCATCATCATCGACTACCTCCAGCTCATGGGTGGTGACAACCGCACCGACAACCGCGTGCAGGAAGTTTCCTACATCTCGCGTAATCTAAAGGTATTGGCCCGCGAGCTGAATGTTCCGGTGTTGGCCGCGGCGCAGTTATCGCGTGCGGTGGAACAGCGCTCTGATAAACGCCCGGTACTCTCCGACTTGCGTGAATCCGGCTCTCTCGAACAGGATGCCGACATCGTCATGTTCATCTATCGTCCCGATCAATATGAAAAGGACACGGTCAAGGCGAACGTGGCAGAGATCATTGTGGCCAAACATCGCAATGGTCCAGTGGGAAGTGTCGAACTGGTCTTCCGCGGCGCTCAGACAAAGTTCGAAAACGCCGCAACCAAAGTGTTTAAACCGAACGAGTAAAGGCGAATCACGATCTGCCCCAACCAAGACATGACCAAATTCAAAGGTTTCACCGACTCTGAAACGTTCTCACAACTCCCCGACACGTTCTTTCATCAGTTATTGAGAGACATTGACGATGCCGCGGAGTTGAAGGTTACGCTCCATTTTCTGTGGCGCGTCGAACACATGGAAGGTCCTTTTCGGGCGTTGAGCCGCATGGATTTTGATATCAAGGAGTTAGGGCTGGCGGCGGAAGAGATCACGTACGGGCTGGAGAAAGCCGTCAAGCGCGGAAGCCTGCTCAGGGTTCAGAAAGATGCGGTGGTGTATTTCCTGTTGAACTCACCGAGAGGCCGAGCGGGAATCCAGGCGATAGAAAGTGGAACGTGGAATCCGAAGACCGGTGTTATTGCCACTCCTGCGGAACGTCGCAACATATTCATGCTGTATGAAGAGAATATCGGTCCGCTCACGCCGTTGATCGCCGATGCTCTCAAAGATGCTGAGGAGTTGTACTCACCGGAATGGATCGCGGACTCAATTGAGCTGGCAGTAAAGAATAACAAACGCAATTGGAAATATTGCGAAGCGATTTTGAAACGCTGGAAGGAAGAAGGCCGTGCCGAAAAGCAAGATAGACGCGACACTGAAAAAGATCGCCGAAAATACGTCGAAGGCAAATATTCCGACTACATCGAGCACTAGCCTCGGTGACCCGAACTGTCCATTCTGTCATGGACAGGGCTATTTGCGTGCCGACGTGCAGCTTGGACACCCGAACTTTGGCAAGCTCGAAGTATGTGTCTGCCGCCAGCGTGATGTGAGTCAGCAGGTGCGCGAGCGTTTGTATTCACTCAGCCGTCTTGATGAATTAAAAGAACTCACGTTTAGCAGCTTCCAGGCGCGTGGTCGCAAAGGGCTCGGCGAAATGCAAGCCAACTCACTCGAGATGGCCTTCAATCAGGCACAGCATTATGCCAAGAATCTGGATGGCTGGCTTCTGCTCCAAGGTGGATATGGCTGCGGCAAGACGCATCTTGCGGCTGCAATTGCAAACTTCGCCGTGGAAATGGGCGTGCCGACTCTGTTCTTAACCGTCCCCGATCTGTTGGATATGCTGCGCTTCTCGTATGACAGTGACGACACAACCTTTGAAGAACGTTTTAATGAGATCCGCAATGCATCGCTTTTGATCCTAGACGATTTCGGCACACAGAACGCAACGGGTTGGGCACAGGAAAAATTATTCCAGATCATCAATTATCGCTATATCAACAAACTGCCTTTGGTGGTAACGACAAACTTAAGTCTTGACGAGATCGAAGCCCGTATTCGTTCGCGTCTCGCCGACCCGGAACTGGTTACTACTTGTCGGATCAATGCGCCCGATTTCCGCCGTCCCATGGACGACACAGGTCATCCCGAGCTTTCATCGCTTGACCTGCTGGTTAGCAAAACCTTCGGCTCCTTTGAAGACCGCGGCACGGAAGGTCTTCAAGCCGATGAATTGAAGTCTTTGCAGAAGGCGCTTAAAGCAGCACATTCCTTCTCAGAACGGCCCAAAGGGTGGCTTGTCTTCATGGGGGGCTTTGGTTCCGGCAAGACACACCTTGCTGCGGCAATTGCCAACTACCGTGCTGGATTGGGCGACCCACCTTTGTTCGTGATGGTCCCTGATCTGCTCGACCATTTACGTGCCACCTTCAGCCCGCATAGCACTACGACGTTTGACCGTCGTTTCGACGAGATACGTACAACTCCCCTGCTGATCCTGGACGACTTAGGCACACAATCCATGACGCCATGGGTACGCGAGAAGTTGTATCAACTGTTTAACTATCGCTACAACGCAGAACTTCCAACCGTGATCACAACATCCGATTCACTGGACGAAATGGACGCACGCATCCGTTCACGACTGTTGGATGGAAAGTTGTGTTCCGTGTATGCAGTTACAGTCCCAAGTTATCATGGAAATAAGGCAAAGAAAAACAAAAGATAATTGGATAAGAAACGTAGTATACGATTGCCTGATATCCGGCTTGCAGTATGAAACAAAATAAAAAACATCCGATTGCAATTGCAACCGGATGTTTTTTACTTCTTCGACACCGGAATGGGACTGTTCCCTTCCCCTATCTTTGTCACTTCCACCCACAAGGAACCTGCCAGCTCATAGCCGATCAAATGATCTTGTGGTTTCATCAGCAATCGCAGTGGACCTTTAAACGGCGCACAACTGAATAAGTGGAATGGAACGCCCGGCACCAGTCCGAGTTCAGCAAAATAACGCAGCTTTTCCTCATCATGAGTGCGCACGCGGCTAATGACACAATCAGAACCGGAAGGGACTTCCAGCAACGAGACATCCCTCACCACCGGCATCACGCCATCCTTGCTTGGGATGGGTTCGCCGTGAGGACAGCGGGTGGGGTGCCCGGTGATCTCGTCAATACGGTCTTCCACTTTATCGTTCACGCCCAACGCAAACTGGTCCGAAAGTTCGTGAGCTTCATCCCAGCCATACTTCATTATTTTAACCAGGAACACCTCCACGAGGCGATGACGTCGCAGGGCGGGCATGGCGATCTTTTCCCCTTTTGGTGTGAGTCGCACACCACGATAGAGTTCGTGTTCGAGATACTCCAATTCCTTCATGCGCGCCACCATGCGCGAGGTGGCCTGCATGGATGAATTTGCACTTTCCGAAAGTTCGGTCAACCCCACGTAGGGCATATCTTGTTGAAGCCTGAAAACCTCAGCCGCATAGCGCTGCATTGCGGGTGTCGCCATCAATCGTTCTCCATACATAACAAAAGTTTCACCCTAGGTGAAACTTAGTTTCAAGCAAGTTTCTGGATAATTCCAGTTGACTCGATTATAACACCCCAATCAGACAAGAAATATCATAATTCAGGAGTTTACATAAATGTTACCTAGTTATTTGCTGTCCCTACGCGAGGGACTGGAAGCTGCTCTCATCATCGGTATTGTCCTCGGTGCAGTCAGCAAAATTCGTCGCAGTGATCTCGCTCCTGCTGTTTGGCTGGGCGCACTAAGTGCGGTGATCGTCAGCATCCTGACAGCAGTACTTCTCACCAGCGTTGGGATGTCGTTGGAGGGGAAAGCAGAGGAAATTTTTGAAGGCATCACCATGCTCATTGCTGCCGGAATCCTGACCTGGATGATTTTCTGGATGGGCAAACAGGCACGTTTCTTGAAAGGCGAACTGGAAGCCGGCGTGAACAAAGCAGCCGCTTCCACTGGCAAACGTGCCGTCTTCTGGTTGGCATTCATGGCCGTAGTCCGTGAGGGCATTGAATTGGCGATCTTTATTACTGCTGCCTTCTTTGCAGGCAATCCCAGCCAACTCTCAACCAACATCATTCAGACTCTGGCCGGCACCATTCTTGGATTAGGCACTGCCGCCCTGCTCGGCTGGACGTTGTTTGCCACCACGGTCCGCCTGGATATGCGCCGCTTCTTCCAGGTGACGGGCATTCTGCTCATCCTGTTTGCGGCTGGGTTGGTTGCGCACGGCGTGCACGAGTTCAACGAAGCGGGGATCATCCCTGCTGTGGTGGAACATATTTGGGATTTGAACGCGGTCGTGAATGAAGACTCCCTTGGCGGACAATTGCTCGAGACGTTGTTCGGCTACAACGGGAATCCGTCCCTGACCGAGATGCTTGTCTACTTCGCGTATCTCATCACTGTCAGTGTGTTCTGG
>CAZKSG010000235.1:0-6020 GCA_964555335.1 uncultured Anaerolinea sp. | reverse complement strand
CCTCGGCAGGGTTTCGTTATGAACTTGAATGATTTCGCAGCAGTTCGGCGATGAATGCTGCGGCTGTGTTCGCCCCGTTGGTGGATGCATCCCGTTGGATGTGCGGCAGCGCCAGAAGCTCATCCACGTGACGCAGGAAGGCGCCGGAGTAGAAGTCGGCTTCCTCGATCTTGATGCCCTGCATGTGCGAGCCGATGAACTCCTCCAGCACGGGCGATTCCTGAAAGTGCTGGCGCGAAATGTAGCCGATGGGCATCCCTGCATAATAGACTTCTGCCAGCGTGCTGTACCCGGCTTTGGAAATGACCGCATCGCACGCCGCGAGAAGGTCCGGCATATAGGAGTTGAAATCCAGGATGATCACGTTGCCCTGTCGCTGGGGAGGCAGGTTGCCGCCTGAGACAAGGAAGATGTGTTCGCTTTTCTGCAGATCGTTCAGGAAGGAGATATCCCACTGGCTTCCGCCCATCGAGACATAGATCGCCTTTTCGCCTGGCTGAATGCCAAGTGCCGCCCGCACATCGGCTTTCGGTGTGCGCGGCAGGCGGCAGATGGGCGGCAGCACCAGATGGGCGTTGTGACGTACACACAGCGGCTCGGTCTGGATCAGATGATCGGCGCTCTCGAAGATGCTGCGCAAATGGTCGCTGTAATATGTGAAGCGGCTGTCGAACTGTTGGTAGTTCTCGTAGATCCAGTCCCAGCGAAAGTTCTCCACCAGCAGCGAAGGGATGCCCGCCCGCTTCGCCACCGCGATGCCCAGCGGAGCAATATCACAGATGACAAGCCCCCAGCGCAATTGTCGGGTCGTCTCCGCCAGCGCAGAGAGCATTCGCTCATCGAAAGGATACATCTTCTCCAGCGCATGCAGCGTGGCGGGGATATCCTCCTGCGTGGGCGTATCCTGCACCAGCCCCACGTCGGTCATCAGGGCGTGATATCCCACCGGCGCGTTCAACGATGTCTCAAAGAAGATCTTCGGCACACTGGTGAAGATCTCGAACCGGACCGTTGCGTCGTTGGACTGCAAGGCAGCCATGATGCCCGCCGCCCGCGCTGCATGCCCGTAGCCGTGTGGGGTGATGAAGTAAGCGATGGAGGTCATGAAATACAGTTAATCCTCATCTTCGATTTCTAGCGGTTGAATTTCCTGATGGATTCTCAGCATATCTTCCCGGCTTCCAAAGAGGCGTAGTACCTGATCGCGTTGCAGGTCGGTTGGCGCACTGGATGTCAATTCATGATAGGAGGAATATTCCCATGCGCGGAAGTCATTTACAAAATGGTGCTTTTGTGGATTTTGATGGATATAGAGGATCAGCCGCATCAGGTAGCGGGTATTATTCACAGGGATCCGTTTGAACGGGCGCTGGAACAGGGCACCCGTTCGATGCGTTGCCAGGTTGACCCCTCGTGCATACGCGTTGAAGAAATTGGAGAAGTATTTGCTGGGTTCTCTGGATGGCAGTCCCTGATCTTTCAGGTCTTCCTTTTTTCTTATATACACGGCTGCATGGAAGTGGTTTCTCAACAGGCAGTACCCCCACGTTTCCGCGATGGGGTTGATATGCTTCCACCACAAGTTCATGAAATAGGCGTAGTTCCGTTCCTCGGGAAAGATGTTTTCCCGGTTGTTTCCACGGTTATAGATATGATAAAACGTCCCATATGCGATGGGGGGAAAGTCAGACATCTGATTTTATATACCTTAAAAGGCCTGACAGGTCTCTGAGACCTGTCAGGCCTGCTTTGAGGATTACAGGGGGCTACTGTCCCTTCGCCACCAAGCCCACCACAAAGACAAAATATAACGCAAAGCAACAAAGACTGACCGCTGTGAGACCAATCTGTATCCAACCCATCACGATGCCGGCAGTGGCCATCCCGTCACCGCTGGCAGTGGGCGGCACGGCGCGGGTTTCCTTGCGGGCGGCATAGCCGGTCAACAACGCGACGATGCCCCCGATCAACGGCAGAAAGGTGAAGCCGCCGATGCCTGCGATCAGGCTGACGATGGCCAGCGTGCTCTGCGGCAGCACAGGCTGCGGAGAATATCCTTGTGAGAAAGTAGGTTGTTCCATGATGTTTTCCTTTTATGTGATGAGATTATATGGCGAAAACTGGTACATAGTATATGTACCCCATCAGCTATTGAATCGTATCTGTAACCAACCTTCCTGGGCGATCCAGCACAGCTGACAGGACGATCGATGTGATGTGTAACAGGATGCCAGGAAACAACTCTGAATAACCTAGAAGGATAAAGATCAGGAATAGAAAGCCAAGCCATTTTCGACCACGAAGCCAAAGCCCAAGCCCGGGAATAATACCTGCCAGCGCAGCCTTGCCTCTTTCCTTGAATTCAGGGTCATTCCAAATGCTTTTTGTTCCCAGAGATTTGAGCGCTACCCAGAGCCGCTGAAATTGATGTAGAAACTCCTCACGTTCGGAAAAGGTGTTTGCCAGGAAACGCCATGCTGTTTTGGCAGCAGCGATCCAGTCGATATTAGAAACCCTCCCAATAGCAGCAGTACCGACGCGGTCCAACCCGACCATGAAGACGATGAAACCCATCAAAAGCAGAAAAAGAAACACGATGGTTGTTGTAATGATCTGTTCAGCACTTGGCAACCATCCACTCTCCAGGAAGTATTTGCTAATCCCGGCTACGCTGATGGCAATGCAGCCAAAGATCGGGAGTAGAAATCCCAGTCCCATTTCGATCAAGAACCGCAGTGCCTTCGGTTGGGATAGCTCATCAGGGGCTGTGTTTTTTAGTGCCATTGCAAGTCGTGTCTTCCACTCGTAGACTCCATGATCGATCCATTGAATTTGGGATAGCTCTTCTTCAAGATCAGGATGAATGATGGAATCTTCCAGCCGAAGTATGACGATCTGTTTCTTTAGTCTCATGGCCATCAGTACTTCTTTTAGTACATACGAAGATCCCATGGATGCGGACGAAACGAAAAGCAGTATTTTTTTTGCGCTTTTGATGGACCTCTCGATCTCAGCAGACCAACGGTCACCCCCTTGTAGGTCTTTTCTGTCCATCCAATAATCCAGCCCAAACTGATGGAGGTCAATCATGATTTGGTTAACCACATCATAATCTTTGTGTGCATAACTTACAAAGATATTCGCCATCTTTTGCTCCTCCAATGGAATCGGACAGTCTTCTCTCCGGTGACAGTCATCTCCAGGATGACTGTCACCTTCTAGTTGCATCCATCTATCCCGCGTCGTTCTTCTTCCAATACGGATTGGACTCGATGATCTTCCAGTTCCGTGGGTCCTCGGCGTTCAGTTGCACCTTTCGGTTGCCCCCGCGGATGTTGACGAAGCTTTCCATCAGGTCACGGATCAGATCGAAGATCGTGGAAGGGGGCAGCTTTCGCGTGAGTGCCCGGCACACTTCGAAGATCTCCAGTTGGGTCACCGTTTGCTTTACAGACAGGATCGATTCGATGATGATGAACAGAATGCCCGGCTGCTGCTCCACATCCATGTCGTTTTCGAGCACTGCCCGCATGTTGAACCGGGGCGTGCGGTTCGCTTTCTCCGCGGCCGGGTTCTCATTCACAGGCGGCTCAGACCCCTTCTCTGGTGTGGTCACCGATGCCTCTTCATGCGCCCGTCTTTCCTCTTCGCGGGCTTTTTCCTCCTGTACCTGCTGCACGTACTTCCGCTTCCATTCGTGATACTTGTCATCCAGGTAGCCGCTCATGCCGGTGCCGATCAGGAACGGTGTCACTCCAACGCCGAGCAATGCCCAGCGGTTGAACTCCAGCAGCTGCGAGCAATCGAGCAGCAGAAGCTGGGCGAAGAACACAAGCGAAAGCATGCTCCCCAACTCTGTGGGCTTCTGCGGCTGATAATTTTCGATAGTGCGGGCGCGTACCTGAAAGAGGGCATACAGGGCGAGCACGGCCAGCAGCAGGAAGAGCAGCAGCGCCAGTGTCGCTCCATTCAGCGGCATCTGGTTCTTCACCAGCCAGGCTTCCGCATAGGTTGAGACCAGGTTGACCAGCACGCCGATCACCACGCTTTCCGCGAAGAGCGGAACAAGCGTATCGAGATAATTTCTGCTTCGCACGTTGATGCTAGGGAACATGATGGGCCTCGTTCATGGTTTGGGTTTGTTGCATGGTTCCCACTCCTTGCTTCTATGAATTCAATTGAGTCTCCCTCCCGAAGCGGTATTCCTTCGAGAGAGGCACGTATCTTATGGAAAAAGCGAACGCCGGTCTACACGCGGCTGCGACTCGCAATTGGAGTGGATCTCAGAACGGGGATAAGCGCCCGTGATCCTCCAGCCGCTGCCATCGAAGGCGAACCGGTATTCAAGGATGTTCCTGTCACCGTGGATCTGGGACAGGTTATCCCACTCGTGATAGTAATAGTCGGCATAGACCACATCCTGCCCGCCCACGAAACAATAGTACAAGGCATACGAGACCTTGTATTTGTTCCAGGAGGTAATGAAGGCATCCTCGCCGCCCGAGTTCTGGTTCAGAAAATCCTGAAACTCACCGGGGCGGTCCGAGAGCATGTCCCAGCAGGGTGCGTAGTCCTGGCGCTGGTCGTGCCGGGCATTGTTGATGCACATGTAATACTCGTCAATGAGCTGCACCAGATGGTCCTGCAGGCTCTGGGGTGTGGAGGTGGGACTGGGTTCCGGCGTGAAGGTGTCGGTGGGCGGAACGGTGCTCGTCCATGTCGGTTGGAGCACGAGTTCGGGTGTGGAAGAAGGCAGGGATACCGGGGTTGGGCTCGCCGCCGGAGACTGCGTAGACGGCGCTTCGCCCGGACCGAAATTGAGCAGCCGCAGGAAGAGCAGCCCCGCGAGCACCATCAGAACCACAAAAGACATCCCCACATACAGCAGCGTCTTCCGGGTTTTGTTCGTTCCGCTTACAGGCGCCGGTTTGGGAGCGGGGGCGGGAGGCGCGGTGGGCGTCTTGGGAGCGATGCGCTCGAGCACTTCGATCAGCTTGCGTACATCGTGCTGGAAGCGCGAGTCACTCAGTTCGATCGCGTTGCGATAGGCCAGTTCCTTGAGCCCCTCGGGGAGTTCGTGCTCGCCCGGCATGGCGGCATCCCGCACCAATACAGGGATCACCCGCACGCGGCGGTTATCCAGCGCGGCGCCGATCTCCATCCGCACCCAGTCACGCGGGTCGTCGAGACGGCGCTGCCCCTGTGCATTGACGATGTTGAGCCACTGCTTGCCGATCATCACCAGCACCACATCACACGTCCCCACTGCCCGCGAGACCACCTTGCGAAAGTCTTCGCCCGGCTCGATGGTGTCGATATCCATGAACACATGATCAGCCCCGAACCGGGCGGAGAGATAGTCGAACAAACGCCCGGCATAGCCGGCGCTGTCGTCCCTTCGGTAGCTGATGAATATCTTCACGTTCGCCGATCTCCTGTCGCTTTATAGAGTAGAACGCTTGACCACATCGTGCGCCTGCACATTGGATGATACTTGAATTTTACGAATTCGGCACGACCACCGCCTGCCACCTGTACCTCATAGCAGCCATGTGACCAGCCCATACAACGCAGCCAGGATCGTGCCGATCATGCCGATGAATTCAAGCCAGGTGATGAGTGCATCCACCCAGGCAGGTGTATGGGAACGGTTACGGTTTCGTTTGGGCGGCATGGCTGGGGAGTATACCAGCAGTTCCCGCTTATACCCAGCCGACGATCTTGCTGAAAAGCATCGCGCCAACTTCGTACAGGAACAATGTGGCACGCGAGTGGGTCTGCAGCCATTTGTAGCCATAGGCGGGCTCGCCTTTGGAGTACACAGACAACCAATGGAAGTCCTTCCAGCCCATTTTCCTGGCGGTTGCCACTGCCCGCCTCGTATATAGATCCAGTGTCACCAGCGTTGGCGGACCCAACCCTTGTGCCTGGATGATCTCCATCGAATAGAGCAGGTTGGTGTACGTGTTCCATGAGCGGTCTTCTTCGATCACGCGTTCACGCGGCACGCCCAGTGAGAC
>CAZKSG010000234.1:0-6065 GCA_964555335.1 uncultured Anaerolinea sp. | reverse complement strand
AACAACAACTCCAACAGCAACTTGCTCAGGCAACCTCACAGGTTCAGCAGGATCAACAGACGATCCAACAGTTCCAGGCATTGCTTTCTGCCCTGCAGGAGCGCGGCGTGATCAGCATCACCAACGACGGGCGCGTCTTTATCAATCAATAGAGTAACCATGAAAATCCTTAAATTTGGGCTTCGCTTTTGGATCACGCTTACCAGTGCGGTGACCTTTGTCACCGGTTGGATCATGCTCGCTCATGCTCCCAAACCCGACCAGCAAAGTTCCCTCTTTTCGAGCATCTCTTCTTCGTCTGTGCCAACGCTTGAGCCTTTGCCGCCGCTTTCCGATTTCAACGCCAACGGAAACGATTTACAGTCTCAATCCTGGTTCAGCCTTCAGCCGTCTCCGCGTACCTTCCGACCCATGTTCAGGACTGGTGGATCATGATCCGCTCGATCGAATTTCGCGCCATGAACACGCCGATCATGCTGGCGGCAGAGGGGGAGCGCGCGCTTGAAGGCATGTATGCCACAAAGACCTTTATCGATGACAGTGAGCAGCGTTTTAGTCGTTTTCTGCCTGCCAGTGAAGTATCGATACTCAATCGGTTTGCAGGCGAATGGCACCATGTTTCAGATGAATTAATGGATATGCTGCAACTATCCATGAAATATCACATGGAGACCCATGGACTCTTTGACCCGTCCATTCTTCCAGAGCTTAAGCGGGCTGGCTACGATCGCAGTATGGATGAGATCCGCGTAACGGGAGCAGGGGATGGTTCCCATGCTACTACGCAATCGTTACAACGGTCATTCACCGAAGTCGAAATTGACCATGCCAACCAACTGATCCGTTTGCCGCATGATATGGAGATCGACCTCAGCGGCATCGCCAAAGGTTGGATCGTAAGCAAAGCGGCTCAGCTGCTTCATGCCTATGTAGACGTGTGTGCTGTCAGTGCGGGTGGAGATATTCAGTTCATTGGTGAGCCATCAGATGGATTCGGTTGGGATGTCTATCTGGAGAACCCACGCGATGAGACCCAAATGCTGGCACAGTTGCATCTCCGGTCTGGAGGCGTGGCAACCTCATCGGTCATGAAGCGCTCCTGGACTCAAGGAGATAAGATACAGCACCACCTCATTGATCCGCGTACAGGCGAACCGGCTCAAACCGACTGGCTGAGCGTGACTGTCATCTCAACTGACGTCATCCATTCCGATATTTATGCCAAGGTAATACTAATCGGTGGTGAACGCGAGTCCGCGAACCTGCTTCAAGCAAAAGAAGGTTTGACGTATATCGCAGTCGATTCCCAGGGGAAATTGCTTGGCTCACGGAACTACAAGGATTACATTTATGAATTCACAACGGACCCTTCCCTCACACATGTCATCCCTCACTAAACCGTTGGGCAGTATTTTGCTGGTCAGCCTGATCTTTGCCGGCATTCTGATCGCTATTCTCCTGGGCGGTGCGTTGGGTGGAGCGACTCTGGCGCAAAAGATACAGTCTGTTTTCGGTATGGATTCGGTTCAGGTCTGGTGGTTTGTGACCCGTGCCTCTGGCCTGACCGGTTATTTCCTGCTCTGGCTTTCCGTGGTGTGGGGATTTGGCATCGCCAGCAAGATTTTTCAACCTGTCATTGAGGGAACGTTTACGTACGATTTTCATGAGCACCTATCTCTGATCGGGCTTGGCTTTATCGTCCTGCATGTGACGGTGCTGCTTTTCGACAAGTATCTGCCGTTCAATGTGATCCAGCTCCTGATCCCGTTCACCGATTCGTACCGTCCGTTTTGGGTGGGATTGGGGATCATCAGTTTCTATATTCTTGCGCTGGTCACAGTCACATTTTATTTACGCCAGCAGATCGGTTCGCAGGCGTTTCGCTCCATCCATATCCTGAGCCTGGTCAGCTACCTTACCTCCACATTGCACGGACTGTTCGCCGGCACCGACTCGGCTTTGCCGGTCACTCTGTTTCTATATGTAGGGACATTGCTCATCTTCGTATTTCTCACTGTTTACTGGCTGTTCATGCGCAGTCCGATCAAGAGTGAAAAGCCGGTTTTTGTGACTCCGCCGAAACATGCTGGTCACCGGCGTAGATAAAATTTTAGAGACAAATCGATATTTACTTCACACAAAAAAGCAGACTCAAATATAGTCTGCTTTTTTGTGTTTTGATTTAGGAGGTTTGTCACTGGGAGGCATCCGTTTGCGTGGCTATACTCTCAGGTAGGAAGGAGGCTGATATGTGTGAATTCTGTACGCAGCATGGAGAGGGAAAGAAGTGGTACCTGGCGATGGAAAACTATTCCATCGAATTGTTGGACCAGCAGGATCGCAGACAATATGCGGCTGACTTCTTGAACGGCTTCCACACCCGCGTTCCACACAGCATGGAGCAACTGGATAGAATCCACGGCACATCCCTGATGCCGCTGGTAAAACCGATTCTGACTCTCAACCAAAAAGCGGACCACTACGGGCAGGTGGTACCCATGGAAGATGTGGAAAAGATCTTCGAAATGGTTGAAGGCGCCGTCCGTCTTCCCTGTGTATGCCGGCGCGTGACCACGGGGAATATGAACGCGCGCTACTGCTTCGGCTTGACCATGGACAAGCAGCTCATGGAAGCGCTTGATGACTCGTTCAGCCTGGAACTGCTCACAAAAGAAGAAGCACTGGATGCCATCCGTAAACTGGATAAGGAAGGACTCGTCCATTCGGTGTGGACGTTCAAGACGCCATTCATCGGTGGGTTATGCAATTGCGACCAGGACTGCATGGCGTATCGAATTACCCATGCGCGCGGCGATTATCCAGTGATGTTCCGCGCGGAATGGATCGCCGAAATCTCACCGGAAGATTGCAACGGCTGCCGTCAGTGTATGCGCCGCTGCCAGTACGGGGCGATTCGCTATTCATCCAATAACAAAAAAGTGGTCATTGACCCCACAGCCTGTTATGGATGCGGCGTATGCCGGTCCATGTGCCAGAGGAAGGCGATTCATTTATTGCCCCGGCAGGAAGTGCCAGAAGCAGCACAAATCTGGTAATGGGAGAGCCTAATTGGGGTTTTTGGAGGGAAACGTTAATTCGGCTGCAAATTGCATGGAAACATGCCATTTTATTGTCTTACAATTCGCGCTGAGATAAAGGACGTTCATCAATTCTAATGGGGGATAGGTTTCACTATAATCCCGGTGATTGAAGAGTATTTTGCTGAAATTTCTAAACAAATTGACATTCGAGAAAAGGAAGCTTATGACTCAAGTCACTCCTGCTGTTCAACAGAAGCCGACGACTACAGTAACCAAGGGTCCGCGTGGGGAAGTGCGGATCTTTGCCACGTGGTGCAAAGGCTGCCAGATCTGCGTCGAGTTTTGTCCGACGAAGGTGCTGGCCATGCACCCGAATGGCAACCATCCGATCGTGGTTGCCAAAGAGAAATGCACCGCCTGCCATTTCTGTGACACACACTGTCCAGATCTGGCGATTTTGGTAAAGAAGATCGATTAGTTCTCACGGAGGCAATTTTGACGATTCGACTCATGCAAGGCAACGAAGCGATCGCGATGGGGGCGCTCGCTGCTGGTTGTCGTTTTTATGCAGGATATCCCATCACACCATCGACTGAAGTCGCTGAGGTCATGTCTCGTGAACTGCCCAAAGTGGGGGGGAAGTTCATCCAGATGGAGGATGAGATTGCCAGTATGGCAGCCATCATCGGCGGCTCAGTGGGCGGACTCAAGTCTATGACCGCCACCAGCGGACCCGGTTTTTCACTCATGCAGGAAAACATTGGTTACGCAGCCATGGCAGAGATTCCCTGTGTGATCGTGAACGTACAGCGGCTGGGGCCCTCCACAGGTCAGCCAACGGCGGCATCACAAGGTGATGTGATGCAGGCGCGCTGGGGCACCCATGGCGATCACCCGATCATCGTGCTCAGCCCCATTTCAGTGGCACAAGCCTTTGACCTCACGGTGAAGGCGTTCAATTTTGCGGAGAAATATCGCACGCCTGTCATCCTGCTGGCAGATGAAATTATCGGTCATATGCGCGAACCGGTTGAGCTCCCAGATTTCGCTACAGTGGAGCGGGTCGAGCGCGTGGTGGAGGAATCTGCGGCCGCGTACAAGGCCTTCCGGAACGGACCTGGTGACGTGCCGCCGATGGCCAGTTTTGGAATGGGTTATCGCTATCACATCACTGGACTCTTTCACGATGAAGTCGGCTTCCCAACTCAGCGACTTGACGAGATCGAGCCGTGGTTGGAACGTGTCAACAACAAGTTCGCGAACAATGCTGACGATATCCTCCTGTATCAGATGGATTATCAACCTGGCGCGCGTACGGCTGTTTTGAGCTACGGTGCGTCGGCACGCACGGCGCGTCACGCAGTGAAGCAACTGCGTGCAAAAGGTGAGAAGGTCAGCCTGTTCATGGCACAGACGTTATGGCCGTTCCCCGAGGGAGCTGTTGAAGAGCTGGCGAACTCTGTCGAACGGATTATTGTCCCGGAAATGAATCTCGGTCAGTTGGCGCTGGAGGTCGAACGAGTGGCGGGACGTCAAAAGGTAGTGCGCGTCAATCGCGCCAATGGTGAGATGGTAACGCCCGACATGGTCGTTGCGGCGGCGGAGGCATAACGATGTCAGATCATATTCTTTCTGCACATGAGCTAGATATAAACGAAGGACAGATTCCGCGTGAGGACTGGTTCGAGTCGAGTGTCACGCTTCAGAATTTGCGCAAGAACAAACGTTTCCCGACCATCTGGTGTTCGGGTTGTGGTATTGGCATCGTGATGGGATCGTTGATCCGTGCCATCGACAGCCTGGGGTTGAAGAACGACCAGGTCGCGCTGGTAGCCGGTATCGGATGCACGGCGCGCATGCCCGTCTACATGGATTACAACACCCTGCACACCACGCATGGACGTGCGCTTGCCTTCGCCACGGGACTCAAGATCGCGCGTCCCGAGATGAAGGTGATCGCCATCATGGGCGACGGCGATGCGCTGGCGATCGGCGGTAATCACTTTATCCATGCCGCTCGCCGGAACATCGGTATCACGGCCTTGGTTGTGAACAACTCGATCTACGGAATGACCGGCGGGCAATATAGCCCAACGACACCTCTCGATATGCGGGCCACAACGGCTCCGTACGGGAACGTGGAGCCGCCGTTTCCGATCTGCGACCTTGCCGCCGCGGCCGGCGCGACCTACGTGGCGCGCAGCACGGTCTATCACGCACTTGAATTGGATAAATATCTGGCGCAGGCAATTTCCAATGATGGTTTTAGTCTGGTGGAAGCGGTAAGTTATTGCCATACCACGTTCGGACGCATCAACAAACTGGGCACTGCCGCTGATATGATGCGTGGACTCAAAGACAATTGCATCTCCAAGTCTGCCTACGATAAGCTGAGTGAAGAAGATCAAAACGTGAACACCAAGCTCGTACGCGGTGTGCTGCACACCAAGAACCGACCGGAATATACCAAGGTCTATCACACGCTTGTGGACCGCGTCCACGAAGAAGCCATCCATACGCGCAATTATGGAGGCAACTAATGGACAAGCGAATTGAGATCCGTCTGGCAGGGGAGGGGGGACAGGGCATGATCCTGGCTGGCATCATCCTGGCAGAAGCAGCCGCGATCTACGATGGCAAACAAGCCACACAGACGCAAAGCTACGGACCCGAAGCACGCGGCGGTGCGAGTCGCTCCGAGGTGGTCATTTCGGATGGCGAGATCGATCATCCCGAAGTGTTGTCAGCAGATGTGGTCGTGGCATTGAGCCAGGAAGCGTACAAGAAATTCGCGAAGACGGTGAACGAGAATGGGCTGCTGATTGTGGATGAAGATCGCGTGACGACTTCACCTGATTTTCATGGAATCAAAATTCCTGTTGCGCGTATTGCTCAGGAAACAACTGGTAAGGCGATCACTGCGAACACGGTGGCATTGGGCGCGTTGGTTGGCTTGACGAATGTGGTCTCACGCGATGCCATCGAAAAGGCGATCACAGCCCGGGCTCCCAAAGGCACGGAAGA
>CAZKSG010000233.1:0-6108 GCA_964555335.1 uncultured Anaerolinea sp. | reverse complement strand
CGGAGCAACGTGCCAAGATTCCCCGGGTCGCGGATTTGATCGGGGATGAGGACAAAATGTAGGGGAGCCGTCATGGGCAATAAATTGAATTCAAGGACCGCTAGAATTCCCTGTGGCGTTTCTGTTTCACTCAATGACTTCATCAAACCGTCCGAAATCATTTCCACATCCATGCCGCGCGACTTGAGACTTTCGACCAGCGACTTCCCTCGTTCACTCAATGTCTCATCGTAAAGCGCAAAATCTACTTTCCAATTACTATGTATTGCTTCTTCAACAAGTCGCACGCCTTCCACAACGAACGCATTCGCTTCGCGTCGTTCCTTGGCGCGTCCCAACAATGCACGGACAGATTTGATCTTTGAGTTTTGTGCTGATGTGATCACAACTTATTCGCCCCACTTGTCACGCCAGAATTTGAGAAACACGTTCACAGTTGGCTGATCGAACAATGTGATTCTCACAACTTTAAGATCAGAACGATTGTCATCGAAATAGTTTTCAACGGCAGAGAGAATGATCGCTGCAGCGCGTTCTTTTGGAAAGCCGAAAATTCCTGTTGAGATCGCAGGCATCGCAATAGATGAACACTTTAATTCATCGGCGACACGCAGAGAACCCGTCACGGCGTCTGATAATTTCCTGTCCTCGTCACCGTCCCCCCACACAGGACCGACAGCGTGGATTACATATTTCGCAGGCAGTTGCCCGCCTGATGTCCATGCAGGATGCGAGTGGCGGACAGAACCATGTTTTCGAATCCAAAGATCCGATTCGCGTTGGATTGCCGATCCGCCCTTTTTTGTAATTGCCCATGCCACTCCACCGCCATGTTGCAGGCGTTCGTTTGCGGCGTTAACAATGGCATCCACTTCTTCGGTGGTGATGTCACCCTGAACAAGCTGGATGATTTGATTTGTTGGAAGTTTCTTCTCAATAAGGACGGTGTTCATAAAATGAGGATTAGTTATGGGACTGTAGGTCTTGTTGGAACAGTTGAGTAGGGAAGGGGAATATTATGTTTGCTGAGCGTGGATTCGTAATGTGACACGATCTTTTGAATGCTTTCCATCAGTTCACGCGAAATATCGATCAATTCAGAGTCTGATGTGTTTTTGGATTTTTCGTGAGCCGATTTTGCAAGTTTCAATAGGGAGGATAACGTTTCGCCTTGAAGTACCAATCCGGGAAAGCTTTGACTTGGCATCCGGACGACTCCCCGATCGATCGACTGCGAGTAAACTTCCAATTCCATGTATTCCATGTGTCCAACTTTCTGAGTTTGAAATGCAAGGGTCGAAAATAGTAAATGTTATTTTACCCCCGTTAAAAATTGGATGGGCAGGTCATCGACCTGCCCATACTTTGTTATTTGGTCTTTGCAACCACAGCAGCAAATGTCTGCGGTTCGCGGACGGCGATGTCGGCCAGCATCTTGCGATTGAGCTCGATATTCGCCTTCTTGAGCGCAGCCACCAGCTTGCTATAGGTGGTTCCGTTCAAGCGGGCCGCGGCGTTGATGCGGGCGATCCATAACTTGCGGAGATCGCGCTTGCGCACGCGGCGATCACGGGTCGCGTACCAGAGGCTTTTGAGCATGGCCTCATTCGCACGCTTGAACAGGCGATGCTTCGCTCCGCGCTGCCCTTTTGTGATCTTCAAAATTCGTTTGTGACGTAGATGCCCTTGCGGGCCTCCCTTAACACGCATTGGTTTGCCTCCTGCAAACTCGCGGGCGTCGGTGGGTTACACCAGTTGCGTACACCCGAAAGCCGCAAATAAATATTGGATACGATATGGAGCGACGAGTCGCCTTAGTCCATGTTGGGCGCAAGACGCTTAACGCGCTTGATAATCTTGCTGCCCTTTACTGTTTGCATTTCACTCAACTGCGCCTTGGTGCGCTTTGATGTGTGTCGGCGCAAGTGACTCTTGCCGCCTTTGGTGCGAACCACCTTGCCAGAACCGGTCAGGCGAAAACGTTTGGACGTTGCCTTATGGGTCTTCAATTTGGTTTTGCCGCCACCAGCCTTTGCTTTGCGAGGCATTGCCAATTACTCCTTTCGAACAGATTTCAGACAAAATAAACCGCGGGATATCGGGCTCCCCGCGGACGATCAACATCGTTGCCGTCTCGCACCCACGTGCTTACGGCACGGACGGTGGGGCTTTCAATAGGACTAGGCTTGCGCTTCCTTCTCAGCCGGAGCCTGGTCGCCCTTATCTTTCTTTTTGGCCGCGCCTTTGTTGGGGGCCATCACCACGAGCATGGTGCGTCCTTCCATTTGCGGCGGGACTTCGATCGCGGCGACATCTGCCAGAGCAGTTGCGATCTCCTTCAGGTCTTCGAGCGCGATCTCGGGATAATCCATTTCGCGGCCGCGGAACTTGATCGTCACACGAACCTTGTGTCCCTGAAGCAGCCAGCGGCGGGCATCATCCACCTTGAAGCCACGGTGGGCTTCATTGGTCTTGGGGCGCAGACGGATTTCCTTGACTTCGATCTTGGTCTGTGATTTTTTGGCCTCGCGATCCTTCTTTGCCCGTTCATAAATGAACTTGCCGTAATCGATCACACGGCAGACAGGCGGATTCGCATTGGGTGAGACCTCGACAAGATCCAGCTCGGCGTCGCGTGCGATCTGCAGAGCCTGGCGTATCGGCACAACGCCGACATTGCCACCATCCGGACCGATCAGGCGAACCTCCGCTACGCGGATGCCCTCATTAACTCGAAATTCTGAAGTGCTGATAAGTTTCTCCTATTTGAAACAGTTGACCAGCCCATGGCTGGTTTTTAGCGGACGAATGATACCATGTACAGCAGGGAATCGTCAATAAAATAGGACTTTTCATAGGGATATAGATAACCCCACCCAACCTTTCCGGGTATGTTCGGATATATTTAGTGGGTGACAATGGACGAGAAACAAGACATTCAACGACTTAAAAACGGTGATATCAGCGGACTGGAATTCCTGGTCGCTCATCATCAGGTGAAGGCTGTGCGCACAGCGTACTTGATCACGCGCGATTCTGGGCTGGCTGAAGACATCGTACAGGATTCCTTTATTCAGGCATTCCATGCCATGCGCGGTTTTGACGAGACGCGTCCGTTCGAGCCGTGGTTTCTGCGGAGTGTGGTGAATGCTTCAGTGAAGGTGATGCAGCGGTCGGCGCGGCAGGTTCAGGTGGGGGACGAAGCAGATGAGTCCCTGTTTGCAGAACTGGTCGCGAGAGTCGAGTCGGTGGAAGAGCAGGTTGAGTCCATTGAAATCCAAAATCGGATCTGGGATACCATGCAAACATTATCACCGCGGCAACGGGCGGTGATCGTTCAACGTTATTTTCTGGATATGAGTGAAAAAGAAATGGCGCAGGAGGCAGGTTCGTCGACTGGCACGGTGAAATGGTTATTGAACGCGGCACGGGAGCGGATGCGCAGCCTGCTGGAAAGGAGCGAGAGATGAAAGACAATCGCATGAAAGATGCATTGGAAACCATCGCTCGCCGTGGCGTCCCGGAGGATACCAATCTATGGCCGGATATTGCGGCTCAACTTGAAAGGAAATCTCTGATGAGGACACTTCGCACACGTCCGTATGTAATGATCCTGCTCGCTCTCTTGATCCTGCTTGTGATCAGTGGCGCTGCCTATGCTCTTGGACGAGCATTTGGATATATCCCTGGCATTGGCATGGTGGAGCAGGATGCTGTCTTACGCACCATCGAAGCACCCGTGCCTTTGGAACGTGATGGCATTCGATTGACCGTCGTGAATGTGGCCGCCAGTTCCATCAGCACATCGATTCGTTTTCAAGTGGAATGGTTTGCTCAGCCGCCAACTGTGGGAGACTTTGATACGAGCTGCCAGGGCACGCCGGCACTGATGCTGTCGGATGGCGTACAACTGAATTTTGTGCAAACGACTGATAAGTTCATGGTAGGTGAACCAGGGTCGGGCGCAGGGTATGGATATGTGATGGAGTTTGCACCCATTCCTGCTGACCAAAGCGATGTGACGTTCCTCTATCCCTGCATCAATCCACTTGTTCCCGGACCCTTGCCGCGTGATTGGCAGATTCCTCTTCACCTGGTCCCTGCCCCTGATGGGATGGCGTTGCCAGTCTTAACAATACCAGCGACGGAGTTATCCCCCGCCTCTGCGATCGAAGCGACTCTCCCATCGAATCAGGCTACGCCCGTGGTTGATCCTACTCATCGAATCGTCGCGTCTATCGACTCGTTTGTCCCTTTGGATGATGGTTATTTGTTAATGGGAAGCATGCAATGGTTGGCAAATGACTACCCTGCATTTGGTGTGAGAACCATACCCTACATGGGATATGTAAACGTTTTGGACGCAAATGGACAGAACGTGAATTGGGAGGAAGTGTACGGGAGGAATGTGATACCTCAAAATGAGGAATATCGTTCGTATTGGGCGATCAAGATTTTGAGCAAAACCTTTACGCCTCCATTGACCATCAGTATGAGTGCGGTCGATGTGCAGATCCAGCCTATCGTATTTCAGTTCGATGTGGGTGCAGCTCCACAGGCCGGACAAAGCTGGGATGTCAATCAGGACCTCCAAATCGCTGATAGCCTGCTGCATGTTGTAAAGGCAGATTTAATTTCCGTCGATGGCAATCTCAATTTTCAACTTGATGTTCAGGTGGACGCCAACGTAATTGGGGATCTGTACGTCAATACGTCACTGAATCGATGCATGGGCGGCGGTGGAGGATACCCAACCGAACATTTGGATACGCTCCAGGTATGGGTTCCCATGTGCCGACCGGATTTGCCACCTGGCGTCGTTGAGATGCAAGTGACAGGTGCTGTGCTGTGGGGGGGGTGGCAAGTTAGTTGGCAGCCGTAAAATAAAAAGACGGCGGAGAAAATCTCCGCCGTCTTTTTATTTGTTTATAACTCTGGTGCTCTTCGGACGATTCGGTCCTTTACCCGTGCCATGAAGTCACCCAGTGGAATGTTATTCTGCTGGCTTCCATCACGCACACGCAGCGAGACCTGCCCGGCGTTCATTTCATTTTCGCCAACGACGAGCATGTACGGCACCTTCATCAACTGCGCCTGGCGGATCTTGGCATTCATGCGCTGGGCACTGATATCGGCATGGACGCGGATGCCATTTTCGCGCAACTGCTTGACGATGCTCTGGGCATACTCATTCTGCCCATCCGTGATCGGGATCACGCGTACCTGTTCCGGCGAGAGCCAGACCGGGAAGTTGCCACCATAATGCTCAATCAGGAACCCGATCATGCGCTCGTGCGTGGAAAGTGGCGCACGATGGATACACAGAGGAATCTCTTCGTTACCTTCGCGGTTCGTGAATTTCAGGTCGAAACGCTCGGGGACGGCAAAATCTACCTGATTCGTCATCAGAGAGAACTCTCTGCCGATGGCACTCCAGACCTGCACATCGATTTTCGGACCGTAGAACGCGGCTTCATCTTCTTCTTCCACATACGGAACGCCACCATTCGTCATGGCACGGCGGACCATCTCTTCCGTCTTGATCCAGAGGCGTTCATTATCCACATACTTCTTGCCAAGTCCGGCTTTACCATGAAGTGATAATCGCATCACATATTTCTCGATGCCGAATAGATCGAAATAGTTGCGGTACATATCCACGACAGCCAGGAATTCTTCTTCAAACTGCTCTTCCGAAACATAGATATGGGCGTCATTCATCTGCATCGAGCGGACGCGCATGAGGCCGAACAATTCGCCTGACTTTTCATAGCGGTAGCACGTCCCATATTCTGCAAGGCGGATGGGAAGATCGCGATAGGAACGTCCCTTCGAACCGAAGATCTTGTGATGGAAGGGACAGTTCATCGGTTTGACGTAATACTTCACGCCTTCCAATTCCATCGGCGGATACATACTTTCCGCGTAATAGGGCAGGTGGCCTGAGCGCAGGAATAAATCTTCTTTCGTGAGGTTTGGCGTACGGACGCGCAAGTAGCCGGCCCGGTCTTCCATGTCTTTGGCGAGCTTTTCCAATTCTTCGATCATCACGCCGCCGTTGGGTAGCCACAATGGCAGCCCTGGCCCGACCTCATCGTCGAAGATGAA
>CAZKSG010000232.1:2544-6170 GCA_964555335.1 uncultured Anaerolinea sp. | reverse complement strand
TTCGAATCCCCGTGGGGGCACACACCAAGAAAACATGCCGTAAGGTATGTTTTTTGTTTAACGATCTGGGTCCCCATTGATGGGATGATATTCGAATCCCCGTGGGGCATACGCCAGGAAAACATGCCGTGAGGTATGTTTTTTTTTGTTTTTTTAGAAGCAGTAGTGACCTTAACGGCTAAAACCGTCGCCAGGTTGTATATCAAAGCAAAAGACGCTGAGTTTTGGCTCAGCGTCTTTTTTATTGCATCGTCATCCCTTTAGGCGTTCAAGTGATAGGTATGATAGGCATTCTGACAGGGGTTGCCCCATGCAATGTGCATCTCGCGTGAGGTCAGGTCGATCACCAGTGCCGAGATCGTATTTTCACGGTCCAGAGGGTCAATACCATCGATATTGTGATTGCAGATGGAGTTCGGCAAATTGACATGGTCTTTCTGAATCGCCTGCATGGACTTGATGTTGTGGGCCGAATTTTGCCGCAGCAAACGATTGGCACGGAAATAACGAACACGAGAGGAGATCAATTCCTCTGGTTCACTTTCGATCTCTTTCATGGCAGGACTCAGATAATGGTTCGTGTGGACCATGTATCCATCCGTGCCATGCAGGATGTCAAACTTACGCGAAGACACCTCCACCGAATAGATCTCGCCGCTTTCATGGACAAGCAGATGGTTATACCCGGCTGCCCGGTGTGAGATCAGGGTCCGCCCAATGGCGCCAGAGAGACGGCGTGAGGCCAGGACGGCACGAGAAACGACCAGGCGTGGAATACCGATACGTGAGTCATTCGGGTAGACCGAGTCAATCAATTGGGCAATGCCATAGGCGTTGAATCCCACATTTGGCAGGAGTCCACCATAGGTCATCGCCAGGAAGGGCGGTTCATCGTTCGGTTTCGCCGAAATGACATACACATCATTTTCATCCTCCGGCACCCAATCTTCATTATGGGCTACCAGAACATGTCCATCCGCAGTACGGGTCTCATTGACGGCAAAACTGGTACAACGGGTAAGGTGAAGCGCATCCATGGTCACCGCCTCCATGGCATTCAGTACCATTACATCGTCAAATGTGACGTTCGCCCCATCTGCGATGCCGCGCATTTCATCCACATATTGCGAGTATCGTTCTTCGGCAAATGGTAAATATTTGCGAGATTGGATCTTTGCCCCATCCCAGGTCAATTCGAGCGTGGGATAGGATTGCTCGATGAGAAAATGGGCATTCTCAATGCTATGCTGCACCTGTTCACGCCTCGCCTCGCCGATCTGACACCCCATTTCCCGGTGTGTTCCGTACACTTCCACAAGCGGCGGTGGAGCATTGTGAACGATCGTGTTCGGAACGGGTATTTCTTTCAAAGCCATACATCCTCCAAAAAATAATCCGCCCCGTTCTATTGCTCCGGGGCGGATTAATTATACCCTCCGCGGTCACGAATGGCGATTCAGTCATTCGTGACCGTGGGTATGCTATGAAATTTTGGTCAGGAGGCAGGTGGTACCTCGCCGGCATCAGTCGGCGGAGTGTACACTGTCACACTCGGCCGCAATGCAGGCTTCAAGTTGAACCAGGTCGAGATGGCACCGCCAACGCCCAGCAGACCAAGCAGGAAGAGCATGATTCCTCCCAGGCAGGGGATCATGCCGACCGCGCCCCCAACCACCATGAGCAGGAAGGTCCCGGTGCCCACGGTGATAACCGGCGTCCAACGCTGATTGATGGCAGTGGCGAACCGCTCACCCACTTCGCGTCCCATGGCAACTACACCAAAGAGCCAGGCGAAGGCCACCATCAACGGAGGCAGGATCGTCAGAGCAAAGAGCACGCCCACCAACGTGGCAACCAGGCCGATCGCACCCGTCATCAAAGGCTGTGTAACGATGGTATTCCCGGCACGTTCAATGGGCGCCTGCCAGAAGAGCACCAACAGCATGGCAAACCCAGACATGACGAACGCCCAGAAAAACACCTTGAAGAACTCCATAAGCGGATTGAAGTTGACATTCACTGACGGGGTTGGCACATTCGGAACAACAATATCCGGAGGCACGCGTCCATTCGGGAGTTGTACCTGAGGCGCGACGTTATTGACTACTTCGCCCTTGACTTCTGAGCCTTCTGCGCGGTCTACCTGACCGCCAATCGTGACAAGGTCGCCGTTGACAATGGCTTTTTCCTCCAGCTTGACCTGCCCGCCGATGATGACCACATCACCGCTGACATTGCCATTGCTGGAGATCGTGCCACCGAAGACAACAAGGTTGCCATTCAGGTCTGCTTTGTCTTCCACGATCACATTTCCACCAAAAACGACCAGGTCGCCCTGGAAAGTATCACCGCTTTTCAGGGTGAAATTGCTGCCAAAGATGACCCTGCCGCCATCCGTACCCGTTCCCTGCGCGTACGCGGGGCTTGCCGGAAGGATGAGAAGGGCAAGCAATGCCAGAAGAGTTAGGAATTTATAAGCTGTTTTCATGTATTACACTCCTCGCGGAACTCGAACGAACCGCCATATTGAAACCGACCATAAGAGACTCACGCCTGCAAAGGCAGAGAGGATGATCATCCAGGCAAACGGAGAGAGAAAATCAGGGATGATCCGCAGGAACACAGAACCTGCCTGTGTAAGCGCTCTAAGCGTGGTAATAATAAAGACCCCCCATTGCACGAATGCGGAGATCCATGTGGCTGGGGCGGTGAAAAAGCTTGCCAGCCACGGTGAAGCCAGCCACATTAGCATGGCGAGTCCTCCGAACGTGAAGAGCACAGCTCCCCAAAGCCTGCGCCGGCGCTCGGCTAGTTTGCGCTCCGCCAGTCGTACCTGGAAACGCGTGGAAAAACCTGGCTGTGGTGACACCTTCTTCACGGTCTTCAGCGCGATCCCCGTCTCGACGAGGGCAGAGCAATAGGAACAGGAACGCAGATGCAGATCAAGCTCGCGCTTCTGTTCGGTGGTGATGGGCATGTCATTCAACAGCCACTCTTCAAAAGGCTGGTGATTCATGGGGCCTCCTTTCGGTGCGAGTGCGAGGTTTTTCGTCCTGCCACATGCCAGCCAGCGCGCGCCGCGAACGGTGCAGGCGGCTTTTGACGGCGCTGACGGTCAGTTTGAGCGATTCGGCAATTTCCACTTCAGAATAGTCATACCAATAACGCAGGATGACCGCAGCGCGGTCCGTGTCATCGAGGTCTTTCAGAAGGATGTGAAGGCGATCACGATCCTCACGTTTGACGGATTCCGCTTCGGGGTCGAGAGAGGCGGGGTCCGCAATTTCGTAGGTCGAGCCGTCATCGTTCTCTTCATCCATCGAAAAGATCGAAAGCTTGCGCCTTCGAAGTCGGTCGATGCAATAATGGGCCGCAATAGACAGCAGCCATGTGGCAAACGAGCGACTCTGGTCATAGCGATGCAGGTTCTGATAGGCCCGCAGGAAGGACTCCTGCGCGGCATCTTCGGCAGATTCGGGTTCACCCAACATGCGATAACACAAGTTATAGACGTGCGTTTGGTGTTCTTCGACGAGCTTTGTAAACGCTTCGTCGTTTCCTTGCTGAGCCTGGAGTACCCAGGTAAGTTCGTCGTTCACTCGCGCTCCTTGTACTTCTTATACGCA
>CAZKSG010000232.1:0-2444 GCA_964555335.1 uncultured Anaerolinea sp. | reverse complement strand
ACAAATTCGAAATTGACGAGCGTGCCATAATCGCCGCGCCCCAATGAAAACATGAGCAGCATCGGCAGCGAAGCCCCAGCATAGGCCAAAACCAATGTGTTAACGGTGGCCGCCACATGATCCTGCCCGATGCGCATCGCAGACTGGAAAAGCTGACGGAAACCAAAGGTCGCATTGGCATGGTGCAGTTCAAACACAGCCGATGCCTGGGTTGTCACAAGATCATCCAACACGCCCAACGCACCAATGATCATACCGCCGAGCAAAAGTCCGCGCAGGTTGATCTGGGTGTTGAGCATTTGAAGAAGGAATAGGGCATTCTCATCGCCTGAACCGGTCAGCCGGGCAATGACGACAAACAGCCCGGCAAGTGAGCCTGTGATCAAAAGGACAATAATCATGCTCAACACTGCGGCATGAGTCTTGAGATTCCAACCGTAGGTTACATAAAGAGTTACGGCTAACAGAATGACCGACCCGCTGATGCTCACCCGCAAGGGATCGTCACCCGCAAGAATATGAGGAATGATGTAACCGATAATGATCGTCAGACTAAAGAACAGACTCAGCAGTGACCGCAGCCCCTTCCAGCGGCTGATCGCCAGGATGGTGACGGCGAATACGGCGGTCAACCATAGAATGGAATCGACACGCACGAAATCCGCAAAGTAGACGGTCAATACGCCATCGGGACGCGAACCCACAGTGACGAGGATGTTATCGCCGGTCTTGAGATAGATATTATTCGAGAGGACCTGGCGGCGGCCGTAATCCATTTCCATCACGATGCCCTGGTATTCCCCCTCGAGGATCTCGACACGTGCCACCTGATATTTCTGAACCGTCCCGCCCAGGTCGATATCACCTTCTTCGATAATTTCCGTTACCCGGGCCTTGACCATCTCCGATCCCATCGCGGACATGTTGACATCCGGCAATTGAACTTTATTGAGTGAAGGCAGGGTCATAAATGCAACAATGCCGAACAATACAACCATCAGGAAGATGGGTAAATAATTGTTTTTCATATCCTTGAGTATACACTGTCCAAAAGAACCAGATTAAACAAAAAAGGCATCCGATCGGGATGCCTTTTTGCAAATAAATGCAAAACTTATTCGGTCATTGCCTGCTTCAATGCATCTTCCCATCTCGGTAATGGAATATCAAACGTGGATTGGAATAGACTGCAATCCAGTGCCGAAAACAAAGGGCGTTCGGCAGGTGTGGGAAAGTCAGAGGTCAGAGCCGGCACAATCTCCTTCACTTTTTGCTCATGCTTGTTGGGGTCAAGCTCGATGATCTTCTTCGCCCATTCCAAACGACTGGCATGTCCGTTGCCAGCGACATGGTACAACCCGCGGCGTTCGCTCAGAAAGCCGGGATCCTTGCCCAACAGTTGAGCCGTGACATCCGCAAGAGTCCGCGCCCAGGTGGGGTTGCTAACCTGATCGCTGACGATACTCAATCGTTCCTGCTTGCGGGACCATTCCAGAACCTTGGTGACAAAACTATTTCTGTTACGGCTATAGACCCAGCTCGTGCGAAGGATCAAGTAATTAGCAAACCCTGCTTTGATCGCTTCTTCACCGGCCAGCTTGCTCTTCCCGTAAACACCCAATGGGTTTGTCGCATCCCCTTCCAGATATGGCACGTTTTTTGTGCCATCGAACACATAATCTCTCGAATAATGGATCAGGAACGAATTCAATTTCGCAGCTTCTTCTGTGAACAAGACAGGAATCTCACCGTTGACTTTGAATGCCTTGTCCGCTTCGTTTTCGGCCTGGTCTACGGCGGTATAGGCGGAGGCGTTGACGATCGCCTGCGGATGGACAGTGCGGATCCTCTCGCGCACATCATCCGTATTTGTGAGATCCAGGTTGTGAATATCATAGGCAGCGATCTCGCCCAGAGGAGCGAGCGTTCGCTGGAGTTCGGTGCCAAGTTGTCCCAGTGCGCCAAAGAGCAGGATCTTCATTTGACCAACTCCCCTTCAAAGACTTCGGCTTCTGCAAGGCTGACCGCCTTCGCGTCCTTGGCAGATAAGGATGGCAACTGACCATTCACCAGCGGCCAAGTGATACCAATCTGCGGATCGTTCCACGCGATGGATCGTTCCCACTGCGGCGCATAATAATCGTTCGTTTTGTAGGTTACTTCTGCCCAATCGCTCAACACATAAAAACCATGGGCGAAACCGGGCGGGACCCAGATCTCACACTTGTTCTGCGCGGAGAGGTGGACACCTGTCCACTTGCCAAAAAATGGAGAGCCGCGGCGAATATCGACAGCAACGTCAAAGACTTCACCGGCGATCACTCTGACGAGCTTTCCCTGTGCCTGCTGGATCTGATAGTGCAATCCGCGCAGAACACCCTGCTGTGACCGCGAATGGTTATCCTGCACAAATCGGGTCGGGATACCTGCCTCTTCGAATTGAT
>CAZKSG010000231.1:0-6176 GCA_964555335.1 uncultured Anaerolinea sp. | reverse complement strand
TCAACGCCAATCTGATGACCGTGGAGCAGACCATTGGCGTGATCATCGGTCAGGAAGTGGGGACAACGCTCACGGCTCAGATCGTTGCTTTCGATATCGGCAATTTCAACATGATATTTGTAGTGCTGGGGGTGATCTTCTTCGAATTTTTTCAGAACCGGGATTGGAAAAAATACGGAGAGATCAGTTTTGGGATCGGGATCGTGTTCCTGGGGATGACCTTGATGTCTGGAGCGCTCAAGGATTTGATCACAATCCCCTGGGTAAAAAACAGCCTCGTCACCATGGGACAGTATCCGCTGGCGGGGGTGTTGGCCGGTATGATCATGACAGCCATTGTTCAGAGCAGTACAGCCGTCACCAGTATGACGGTGGCGATGGGAATGAGTCATGTCATTAACCTGGATGGAGCGATCGGTATCATCCTGGGGGCAAATATTGGTTCTTGTGTAACAGGGTTTATCGCTTCATTTCAACTGTCTCGGGCGGCGCGTCAGGCTTCGATGGCGCAGATATTCATTAATGTAATGGGTGTGGTCCTATTTCTTCCCTTCATTTCCCGGTTTTCGAACCTGATCGATCACACCTCCTCCGAACTTCCCCGCCAGATCGCCAATGCACATACGATATTCAATATCACAGTCAGTACACTCATGGTCCCATTTGTTAAGCAGATCGCCTGGGTGGCTGAGAGACTGGTCCCTCGTGAAAAGAAGCTTGAGAAGGAGAAGTTGACCCTCTATATTGATGAAATGCAGTATAGCGTTCCGGCTGTCGCGTTGACGGAAGCGGCGCGTGAACTGGTTCATCTTGGTGAAGTGACTGCCTGTATGCTGGAGGAAAGCTGCCAGGCTCTGATCATGAAAAACTCCAGTGCAGCCGACCATGTTCTGGAACAGGAGGAAGAAGTAGTTGACCCAATCTACAAAACACTCGTGGACTTTGTGAACAGGCTGGTGCAGGAAGATCTGAGTATCAATCAGCAGAAACGCTGTTTTCAGATCAAGAACTTGCTGGTGGATATCGAACGTGTAGGTGATATGGCGGAGGATATTGCTCAATTTGCCATGGAACGGATCAGGAATAGTGTACCGTTCAGCCCGCAGGCGATCGAAGAACTTCAACAACTGGGACAGCATGCTCATTGTACATTCCTGTCTGCGATCCGGGCATTTCAGGAAAACGATAAATGCCTTGCCGGCAAAGTGTGCGAAATGGAGGGCGAATTTGACAAACTTTACTGGCAAACCCGCCAGAGGCACATTGAACGATTGGAAAAAGGGATTTGCAATCCACAGGCGAATGTTATCTTCACCGAAACCCTCCGTAACCTGGAGCGGATCAGTGACCATGCAGATAATCTGGGTGTCAGCGTCATGAGAGCATAAGACAGCAATGATAAAATACAGCCATGGATAACGTTCAGACCGCTTTTTCTGTTCAACAACTTAATTTTTATTATGGTCCTTCCAGGGCATTAAGTAATATTACGCTTGACATTCTGCCCCACAAGGTAACAGCGTTGATCGGCCCATCGGGATGCGGAAAGTCCACGTTTTTGCGTTGCTTGAATCGAATGAATGACACGATCAATGGCACGCGCGTCGAAGGAAAGATCCTGCTGGATGGAAAGAATATCTACGATGAAGACATGGATGTGGTTACGCTTCGCCAGCGGGTGGGGATGGTGTTTCAAAAGCCAAACCCGTTTCCGCAGTCGATCTATGACAATGTGGCATTCGGTCCGCGTGTGATGGGGATGAACGTGAAAATGGATGAAGTGGTGGAGAAATCCTTGCGTGCCGCCGCCCTCTGGGATGAAGTGAAGGATGACCTGTATTCAGACGCGCTGGGACTTTCACTTGGTCAACAGCAGAGATTATGCATTGCCCGTGTCGTGGCGGTACAGCCCGAAGTGATCCTGATGGATGAGTCAACGTCTGCCCTGGATCCGATCGCAACGTTACGCGTGGAGGAGCTGATTGCCGAATTGAAGAAAGAGTACACGATTGTGATCGTTACACACAACATGCAGCAGGCGGCACGCGTCTCAGATCACACCGGTTTGTTCTGGCTGGGCGAATTAGTGGAGTTCTCTCCCACACAGACGATGTTCACCCGTCCGAAACAGGAATTGACCGAGGCATATATTACAGGAAAGATGGGGTAGCGGGTTGTTTCGTAGTGCTACATTCGCCATACAGGAAACGAATAAAAATCCGCCGTTACGGCGGATTTTACATTCTATTGATTTTGCTGTTTCCAGAACTCGTCATCGCTCGATTTGATCTCAGAAAGTTCACCGGTCGCAATGAACACTGTCCGTTCGCAGATATTGGTCACGCGATCGGCAAAGCGCTCGAGGTTGTGGGCCACCCAGAGCAGCCAGTTGGCGCGCTCGATGGTCTTGGGGTCGGCGATGATGAAGGTCATCAATTCGCGGTAGATCTGGTTATAAAGTGCGTCCACTTCGTCGTCTTCGACGGGGAGTTTGCGGGCCGTTTCCACATCTTCGTTGACGAAGGCGGTCAGGGAGCGGTGCAGCATATCCACGCCTTTTTGGGCCATTCGGGGCACATCAATGAGCGGTTTGAGAAGGGATGTATCTCCCATACGGATGTTGATGTTGGAGATGCCCTTGGCGTAGTCGCCCATGCGTTCCAACTCAGAAATGATCTCCATGGTGGATGCCAGGAGGCGCAGGTCGTGAGCCATCGGTTGCTGCGTGGCGATCAGGACCATTAGATGATTTTCGATCTCGAACCGTTTCTTGTTGATCTCTTTATCTTCTTCAAAGAGTTTTTGGGCGGCTTTGATATCGCGTTTCTTGAGGGCTTCGACCGAATCCAGCAGTGCTTTTTCCACCATACTGCCGAGAATCAAGACATCGTCCTTTACCTGCTGAATTTCAGACTCGAATGTTTTGCGTACCATAAATACCTCGCGGTGAGATTTGTTAATTATACCCATTAACCGAATTAACCAAAACGTCCCGTAACATAATCCTCGGTGCGTTTGTCTTTGGGGTTGGTAAAGATGCGGTTCGTCTTGTCGAATTCGATCACTGTACCGGAACGGGTGTCTTCATAGAGCATCATCATGGCGGTGTAGTCCGAAACGCGCGCTGCCTGTTGCATGTTGTGCGTGACGATGATGATAGTGTAATCCTTTTTCAGTTCCTGCATTAACTCCTCAATGCGCAGGGTGGAGATCGGATCAAGTGCCGAGGCGGGCTCATCCATCAGGATGATCTCAGGTTGGATGGCGATGGTTCGCGCGATACACAGGCGCTGCTGTTGTCCGCCGGAGAGGGCATAAGCGCTTTGCTGGAGTTTGTCCTTCACTTCATCCCACAAAGCCGCGCCGCGCAGGGATTGTTCAACAAGTTCGTCCATATTGCCTCTGAAACCATTGATGCGCGCCCCCCAGGCGATGTTCTCATAGATGGACTTGGGGAAGGGGTTGGGCTTCTGGAAGACCATGCCGATGCGGCGACGAACTTCCACTGGATCGATATCCCTGCTATACAAATTTGTACCGTGCATCAGGATTTCGCCTTTTACGTAACTGGTCACCACAAAGTCATTCATACGGTTGAAAGCGCGTAACAACGTGGACTTTCCGCATCCCGACGGACCGATGATGGCGGTGATCCTCTGTTTTTCGATCTTGAGATTGACATCTGTCACGGCTTCAAATTTGCCGTAGAAAATGCTCAGATCGCGGGTTTCGATGGCGTGTTTATTGTTTTCAGGTTGCATGAATGGTTCTCCTAATAGCGGCGCTGGAAGCGGTTGCGAAGCAGAATGGCTGTGGCATTGAGTGTAAGGAGCAGGATGAGCAACACCAAAATAGCCGCTGCCGCAATGTTATGAAATTCGGGCTGGGCACGCGCTGTCCATTGATAGATCTGGATGGGCAATGCGGTGAATTTGCTGAATGGACCATCCGGGTCGACGCTGATGAAGGTGGATGCGCCCACGATGATGAGAGGGGCTGTCTCACCGACTGCGCGTGACATCGCCAGAATGCTCCCGGTCAAAATACCGGGCAAGGCGTTGGGCAACACGTGACTCCAAATGGTCTGCCAGCGCGTCGCACCAACGCCATAGGCAGCCTGACGAATGGAATCGGGGACCGCCTTGATGGCTTCCTGGGCGTTGATGATGACCAGCGGCAGGACGAGGATTCCCATCGTCAGTCCGGCAGACATGATGGTGCGACCATTCGTGTCTGTGACGCCGAACATTGCACCGCTGGTAAAGACCTCGAACGCGCGCACAAAGATCGCCAGTCCCAGCATGCCATAGACGATGGAGGGAACGCCCGCCAGGTTATTGATGTTGGTCTGGATCAGTTTGTTGATAAAGTTCTTGCGGGCGTATTCCTGCAGGTAGACTGCCGCACCCACGCCCACGGGTAGTGCAAGGGCAATCGCAATTGCGACCAGCCACAGGGAGCCGAAAAGAGCCGTCCGCACTCCGGCGAATTCCGCCCGACTGGACATGGGGGATGTCAGGAATGTAGGAGTCAGCCAGTAGCGGAATTCCAGACGCGCTTCGGGGAACTCTTCCTTGGCTTCGACTTCGATCTCTGCCTTGTGGAATATTGAGTCGTACAGGGAATAGGTCTTCTTTGTTTCGATCTTCAGGATGCGTTCCTGCACAAGGTTATACAGATCGGCGTGACTGCGCGTCTCCATCGCCTTTTCTTCGTTCAATTTGTTGTACGCGCCCTTTGAAAGATTGTCTTGCAGGATGGCAAGCAGTTCTTCTCTCGTCAATTCCTGAAGCGGTTTTTCACTCAACGCAGCCGGGTCTTCCTTGTATTCGAATGCCACATATCCGAACGCGCCGTCAATGACGTTTAGCAGAAGGGCTGTTAGGCTGACGATTGCAATGAGCAGGGATGATAAAAACAGAGTCTGCCATACCCAGGCTTTGCGGTAACGCCATGCCACAAATTTCTGTAGGTCCTTCTCTTCGGGATAGATATATTTAGCCATGTGGTTTACTCATACTGTTCGCGGAATTTCGAAACCACCCACTGGCTGACCATGTTCAGGACCAGCGTCACCAGGAAGAGCATCAACGCAATGGCGAAGAGACTGTTGTAATCCACGGTCCCGTAGGGGAGGTCACCGCCGCTGATGCGAGCGATATGGGCGGTCATGGTTTCGGCGGCTTTGAGCGGATTGAATGTAAATTCGGAGGTTGCGCCGGATGCCACGGCTACGATCATGGTTTCGCCGACGGCGCGGGAGATGCCCACGATGATGGCCGCGCCGATCCCTGAAAGAGCCGCCGGTACAACAACCTGGGTGCTGGCTTCAAAGGGAGTCGCGCCCATCGCGTACGCCGCCTCTCGCAGGGAGCGGGGCACTGCACTCAAGGCATCCTCGCTCATGGACGAGATGAGCGGCAGGATCATGATTCCCATGACCAACCCGGCGGAGAGCATATTGTAGACACCCAGGTTTTCCGTCCCAAGGATGTTACGCAGGATCGGGCTTACAAAAAGCAGGGCAAAATAACCGTAGACCACGGTCGGGATGCCCGCCAGAATTTCCAAAATAGGTTTGAGGATGGAACGAACGCGCGGACTGGCATATTCACTCAAAAAGATCGCCGCGCTCATCCCTAGCGGGACTGCCACCAGGATGGCAATGGCGCTGGTAGTCAGGGTGGCGCTGACCAATGCCCAGATGCCGAAGTCGCCGATGGCCGGCACCCACTTGGTGGAGGTGAAGAATTCTTTCAGTGTGACTTCCGGGTCGTTGAAAAATAAAAGCGCCTGGTCGCCAAGCACAATGACAATGCTCACCGTGATAAAGATTGTAAGGAATCCCAGTACGAAGAGACTGGTTTCGATCGCACCTTCCCCGAGGCGGATCTTCCTCTTCAGTCCACTTGGACGGAAAGTAGCGGATGAAATCTCCCGCTTCCTGACTGTTTCCATGCTTTTCATTTATTGCCCTTCTTGAATTGCCCAAACGGATTTTCTTTCTACTTGCATGATTTTGGTCCAATCGAGCACTTCTTTATAGAGACAGATATTGGCTGGCTGCCCATGTTGAGGGGGAAGCCAGCCAATTTTCACAATCGATACCTGTAACCTATTTCACTGCTGCATACCAAGCGCCCCAGGAGGAGTAGATAGCATTGGTGGGAGCGGGG
>CAZKSG010000230.1:0-6213 GCA_964555335.1 uncultured Anaerolinea sp. | reverse complement strand
GCGGATACTGGTGGCATATCGCAGGTATGCTGGTCACCATTCTCTTAACGACCGGTTTGTCCCTGCTCACGCCGCTCATCTTCCGCAACATGATTGACGTGGTCATCCCCGCCAAAGACACGAACAGACTGATCTGGCTCGGCGTCGCTCTTCTGGCCATCCCGGCAGTCACAGGCGTGATCAATGTATTTCAACGCCGCCTGAACTCGACCGTGGGCGAAGGCGTGATCTATGATCTGCGTTCGTCGCTGTTTGCACGGCTGCAGCGCATGTCCCTGCGTTTCTTCACCAACACCAAAGTCGGCGAGCTCATGTCGCGTCTGAACAACGATGTGGTTGGTGCGCAAAACGCCATCAGCAACACCATCGTCAACATCGTCACCAATCTCATCGAAGCGGTTGCGCTGCTCATCGTGATGTTCTCGCTGGAATGGCGGCTGACTCTCGTCAGCGTGCTCATCCTCCCCCTCTTCATCATCGCCGCACAAAAACTGGGAACCGTCCTGCGTGACATCGCTCGCGAAGCGATGGAAACCAACGCACAAATGAACGCTCACATGAACGAAACCCTCAACATCGGAGGTGCATTGCTTGTCAAACTCTTCGGGCGCGCCATCGAAGAGGAGAAACGCTTCCGCGAACGCGCTGCCAGTGTCCGCAATATCGGCGTGCGGCGTGCGGTGGTCGGTTCGACATTCTTCGTCATCTTTGGTCTGGTCAGTGCGGTCGGCACAGCGCTGGTCTATGGGCTCGGCGGCTACTTCGTCATCACCGATGTCTTCACCGTCGGAACCATTGTGGCGTTCGGCTCATATCTCGGTCAGCTCTATGGAGCTTTGCAGGGGCTGGCCGGAGCACCGGTGGAATTTTCCACCAGCATGGTTTCGTTCGAGCGCGTCTTCGAAGTCATCGACTTGCCACAGGATATCATTGAAAAGGAACATGCGACCCAACTGCGCGACGTGAAAGGCGAACTCAAATTTGAGAACGTTTCATTCAATTATCAAGTCGATGCGACCAAACTGCTCAAAGATGTGAAACGTTACGGGCGTATGGATGACGTGAAGGCCGTGATGTCGCTGGCAGATAAAACGGAGAAAGACCAGGGACGGAAAACTGTAGACAGCTCAAATGGAAACGGCTCTGACTCAGCCGAAACCGACTCTACATCTCAGGCGCGCGATGTTGCTTTGGAGGGAGTCTCCTTCAATGCCCGCCCCGGACAGTTGATCGCACTCGTCGGTCCCTCCGGCGCCGGTAAGACCACAATGACCTATCTTATCCCACGGCTGTACGATCCCACAGACGGAATCATCTGCATTGACGGGCATGACCTCAAGGACGTGACGCTCGACTCGCTATCAGCCGCGATCGGCATGGTGACACAGGAAACCTATCTCTTCCACGACACGATCCGCACCAACCTGACCTACGCCAAAACCGATGCCACACAGGCAGAGATTGAATCAGCAGCGCGCGCAGCGAACATCCATCAATTCATCACGGACCTGCCCGACGGCTACGACACCATCGTAGGGGAGCGCGGATACCGTCTCAGCGGCGGCGAGAAGCAGCGCATTGCCCTGGCACGAGTTATCCTCAAGAACCCGCGCATCCTTGTGCTGGATGAAGCAACCAGTCATCTCGACAGCGAATCCGAAGCGCTGATCCAGGATGCGTTGAAGCGCGTGATGGCAGGACGCACAAGTATCGTCATCGCCCATCGTCTATCCACCATCCTTGCAGCCGATCAGATCCTGGTTATGGACCGGGGACGAATCGTGGAGCGCGGCACACATGAAGAGTTGATCGCCCTGGGTGGCTTATACAGTCAGTTGTACGAAACGCAATTCCGAAGTGAGAAAGTCTAGCATAGAGTCTACAAAGATCAAAAAGGGAGCGGAAGGCATCTACTCCCTTTTTGATTCACGCCAACTTTCAAATTGATGATTCATGTTTTCAGTTCTATAATAGCATTTGTTCGACGCACAAAATCATAGTGGAGAGTCACCGTTGTAAGGGAGACGGGATGGTAAACGAAATACAGCGACCGTTGCGTGTGTTCCTGTGCTATGCGTCCATTGATAAGCCTGTCATCCATCATCTTTATCAACGTTTGGTCAAAGATGGAATGGATGTCTGGCTTGATGAAAGCAAGCTGCTCCCCGGTCAGGATTGGCGGCTGGAAATTCCCAAAGCTGTCAGTGCATCGGATGCTGTGATCATCTGTCTTTCCAGAAACTCGATCAACAAGGAGGGATACGTTCAGAAGGAAATCCGATTGGCGCTGGATGTTGCCGATGAAAAACCCGATGGAACGATCTTCCTGATACCCGCCCGGCTGGAGAATTGTCCTGTCCCCGACAGATTAGGTAAATATCAATGGGTCGATCTATTCATCCCAAATGGCTATGAAAAGTTGCTGAAGTCCCTTCAGATCCGTGCAGGGTCACTGGGATTAATAACTGACCATCTGGTAGCCAATACCCGCGTCGATTTCGAAAAATCACTACTTCGCATTGGAGATATTGAATTTGTCAGTATTCCCGCTGGGAGTTTCCTGATGGGGACCCAGGGGCAGCGCAACTTGACCTTGACTGGTGAACAACCTCAACACAAGCTTGAGATCTTCTACGATTATTTCATTGCCCGGACACCTATAACCAATCTCCAATTCATGCATTACCTAAGTACAAAGGAACTCCCTGCACCTCACCTACATCCTAAAAAAGAGAATCACCCGGTTGTGAACGTGAATTGGAACGAAGCACAGGAATACATTGCCTGGATGAATAGTTCTTTTGGAACGATCCTCCCGCTCGGGTATTCCTTTCGGTTGCCATCAGAAGCTGAATGGGAAAAAGCTGCGCGTGGCCCCGATGGAAACGAATGGCCATGGGGCAATGAATGGCACGCAAACTATTGTAACTCTGTAGAGTCCAGGCTCGGTGACACATCTCCGGTAGGCATGTTCTCGCCGAGAGGGGATAGTTTCTACGGGGTATCGGATATGGCAGGAAATATCTGGGAATGGACCCGCTCGCTGTACAGGAATTATCCATACCGCGCAGGCGATGGTCGTGAGGATGAAGAGATCATCGGGGACCGTTCTGTGCGAGGTGGTTCTTTCAAGAATCCCGGTAACCTGGTTCGCTGTGCTTGTAGACGCAGGGATTTTCCCAGCAACCAGCTCGATCTCCTTGGTTTTCGTGTTGCGATTTCAAAGGGATAAGAGTACTTACATAACAGGCTCAATGGTTCATCTGTTCATATATAGGTATAACAGGAACAGCACCACTGCGACAACAGAAAATCTCACAATTAAAGCCATGCAGGAATTACCGCCTCCCGCCTTGACATCGAAGAGAAGCACTACGATCATGATCAACGCTCCGCCAATAACAAGCAACAGAATCGGTGATATCGACAGTAGAGTACTCATAGTTCACTCCTTTCCAATGCCCCTGCATTACATCAACATATGTTGATCGAAATTGGAATACCCCGAATCGCAATGAGGTTTAATATCTTATCACCGTTTATGGACGGTACGGTTCTTCTCTCACCAGGTGGCCGTAGACGATCTTCAAGAACAACGCCGGGACCAGCCATTCGAATCCTGATACAGGATCAATGATATAAAAATTCAACAGGATCGCTGTCATAATCAATCCTAAAGCAATGGGGCGGTGCAAATAAAGCGGGCTTTGCAGTACAAATACCGCTGCGAGAACAAGAGCCGTATACCAGAACAGTCCGTATCCCCAGTTCATATTTCCGAAAAGCAATCCGACAATGAGAGGGTGAATGTGTAGCAACGTAAACGCCATATGGTTTTTGGCAATAGCATTGAAACCTGTCTCTTCTGATTGGATGGGCGAATGATAAAAACGTTTGCAGCTGTTGAGTGAATTGGCAACCACGCCGCCCAATACATCCAGTGTTAGCAGCCCGGCAACCCCATATTGCCACCATGCCCACGGAATGGAGTGTGTCCATACCACCCAACCCAGGATACCTGTGCCGATCAACCCAAAGACCCAAACTACGATTTGTTCCATGGCTGTGGCACCCGTTCCAAAGAAGCCATTGGGTTTGCCGGAATACTTCCAGTCGATATGGATCTGTGTATGATTCATTGGATGCTCCAGGGAAGTCTTATGTGTTGCGGTGTGGTGTTTAGCATTCAATTCCACTATGACTTGACGGCCATGTCCTATGATCGGAACATTCAATCAGTTTTTTGCCAAATTCTTACAATATGTTTATCAAACCAAACCTTTTTATAGAGTCTGAATGAGGAGGATGAATTAATCAGCCGGTCTAATTCTACAGCATAGAAATTTTTGTAGAAGGTTTTTACATTGCCAGACCCCATTACCCAACCATCTTTGTATTTGTTTTGAGGGGTACAATGAACGCGATAATATTGTATGCCGTTCGGGACATCTACAACTAGAAAGCCAAAACTATTAAGCTTACGGCTAGCTAAAGTAAGAAGTTCTTTTCGAACAGAAAGTTTATCGATCACATGTAATACAGATATTAGGAAAATTGCATCATAAGTATTTTCTTCTGCTGTAAATTCTTCAATTGTTTTCAACCGGATATACGGAACATCCGGTACATTTTTTACAATACGAGCGCATTGGAGCTTAGTATCGACTAGGGTAATATTTTTGTAATGGTCCTGCAGGGGTGGAAGGTTCCTAAGTCTTCCACAGCCGAGGTCAACCACAGATTTAATTTTAGCATTCCCTAGAACAGAAATTGCCCAATATACAGACTTGGCCGGTTTCCCTTGCGATGGAGCAGAATTCTCAACTTGGATATGATATTTCGACGGCATTTTCTCCTCCTAATGAACATTTTTTTATCCAAACCTTGTTTTAACTTGTTTTTTCAATTCGCTACTATTTGAGCTGAATATTTCTCTTATTTGTTGAACCGGCAAATCATATATTTTAGGCAATAATGTATATCGGGTTGAAACTCCCACTATAGTAACAATAAATAGAAATACTAGAGGGGCAAACGCCAAAGTATCAAACTCCCAACGCAATAATGACCATATTAACGAGATAAGAAAGAAGAGTGTCCCAAAGAAAATAATATATATGTTTACAAAGTATTGTTCCCAATACGTGAAGGCTAAAGCTCTAAGAGTTTCTTGTTGATTTGCAAAATGATAAAACAATCTTCTAACCTCTGTAGGATTTCTGCTCATTTTTTTCCATCCGGGGGCGTTAATTTCTTGAGCACAATTGATCATCTCGCGCTGAATTATTATGTTGGTATTGTGGCGAACATGAAAGAATGAGTTGTCAATTAAGCTATGAAGATTAATATCTCTTCCGAGATTTACAATTAAAAATGCGCCTGCCCCTAGAGCAGTAATCAAGGAAGCTATTAACTTTTGTGCCCATTCTGATTTTTGGGGATCAGTTGCTAAGCTAGACGTAATCAAAATAAAAATATCATTTCCCCATATCAACAATAAGACAAGGATAGAGAAATAGATAATATAATAGCGGACTCGTTTCCCAACATTTATATTTAACTGCGATGCCCTATCTGTAGACATACCAACCTCCCTTTTTGTTTAGCGATTTTAATCTCGTACTAAATCTCTTCTTAAGTTATTCAATCCAAAATACTCAACTCCAAATTGCCAATTGCGACAAGTAGTATATTTTCTACTCATATTCGCAAAACCATCTGGCAAATATGGAATTTCCAGTTTTCTTGCACCAATCACAAGGATCTCAATACCATTGTACGTTGTATCATGCGCAGTAGAGCCAACTTCTGGTAATAGTGCTAAATGTAATCCGGGATATTTTGGCGATGTAACACCACAAAGGTATATATATTTATAATTAGTTGCTTCTTTTAATTCTAATGATCTGCCAATAATCATGTCCCTCTTGAATCTCAGATCGTTTGTTCCGAGTAAAGATTTTTGACAATGGAAATGTGGTGAGAATCCATGTATATATCTGAGCCAAAATTGTGTAAACCCCGTTAATTGATTAGTAGAATCAGGGAATAGACTTAGTGTAAGTACTGTCATTACTTAATACCGTCACACAAGGTATATTATTGTTTTTACAAGATAAATCGTAAATATTATAGCACCTAGTTAAGTTAGGTGTATCTCTTGACAAACTTACTAACTAGTAAGTAAAATTAGACCATTATGGTCAGAAATGC
>CAZKSG010000229.1:0-6340 GCA_964555335.1 uncultured Anaerolinea sp. | reverse complement strand
AATTGGTGGCTCGCAGGAAGCCGATGCCTTCGCTCATGATCTCCAGGATACCGCCTCGCAGTTCGATGCCCTCCTTTTGCGCCTCCGCCTCGCGGATCATCATGGCGAGGGTCTCTTTCTTTAAGCGGTTGGCATTGGGAATATTGAGCGACTTTGCCATGCCGCGAAGTTTGGAAAGGGGTTCGTTCTCAAGTTCTAGAATTTTCATGTTTTTTCTCATTGATGTGGGATGTTTGTAGGAATGCAATACAAAAAGGACCAGCGTTGCTCATGGCAGGCTGGGTATTTCCCTTAGGTTGTGGATGGATGTGGATTTTCGCTCAAGTTTTTCTACGCTAGACCCGGGCAGGTTAAATTGCCGTGCGACGGATCAGGCAATCATGGATGTTTGTAAAGCACTGGGGAGTTGGCTTATTATAGCATGTTCGAATCATCGGTGCAAGCACAAAGCAACTATTTGGATGCCGCAAAGTTCACAAAGATGTAAGAGTTTTTTCACATGAGATCAGTGTTTTCTGCCTGAATGACCTTTATCTCCATTTTTCGCCACTCTCTAACTCTCCAGACGCACCTTGAGGTTGGCCAACACCGCGCGCTGGGTCTGGATAGCTTGGTTAAAGATGAAATTCTCAAACAATTTGCTCACCCGCTCGAACCGGACCTTCTGGATCAGGTGAGTGCGTCCATTGTCCACTTCCTGGAAAATGTAATGAAAGACGACCTGAATGCCCGGTTTGCGAAACACATGAAATTCCAACTCGCTATGTGGCTTGGTAAGATGCATAACGGTATACACACGGTTTCTCATGACCGGCAACCCCAGCCAGCGATAAGTTTCCACTGTATAAAATGGACGCAATACAACACCTTCCGCATCCTTTTGTTCCTTCAGAATGTCGATCGTGGTCAGCAATGGCTGCAACCCAATTATGTTGATGGGCTCTGAAATGTGATCGTACACTTCGCGTTGCGGACGGTCAATGAATATGTTGAGCTCAAAAGTACGCATGGAATTTAACCTTGTTGTTCGTTGAGAATTTGATTTTGTAGGTCCCATAACCGTCGATAGAGGCCGGCATAAGCCAATAGATCGCGATGCCTGCCATGTTCGACGATTTTACCCTCATTCATCACCAGAATGGTATCCATTTTTTCCAAACCGACAAGGCGATGTGTGATAAGCAGGCAGGTCTTTCCGCGCATCGCTTCGAAAAGCGTTTCAAGAACCTGCTTTTCGGTCAGCGGGTCCAGGTTGGCGGTGGGTTCATCCAAAATCAGGATCGACGCGTTCTTCAACAGTGCTCGTGCAATTGCCAGTCTCTGACGCTCGCCGCCCGACAATCTTAACCCCTGTTCCCCGATCAAAGTGTCGTACCCTTGTGGCAAATTCATGACAAAATCATGGATCTGTGCCGCTCGGGCCGCCATCTCCATCTCCTCCTGGGTGATGTGGCGACGTGCCAGCCGCAAATTCTCACGGATGCTTGTGTTGAAGAAATAGCTGTTCTGGGAGACAAGAGCGATTCGCCCCCGAACATCATCCTGGTTCAGCGTTTTGAGCGATGTCTCTCCGATGCGGATGTCTCCGGATTTATAATCCCAAAAGCGGAGTAGGAGATTGGCAATTGTGCTCTTTCCCGCGCCGCTCGGTCCAACGATGGCAACCGCTTTTCCTTCTGGTACCGTAAACGATACATCCTGCAATACGGGAATAGATTGAGTTGAATAGTTAAAAGTGATGTTCGACAATTCGATATTTGATGATCGAGTATCTGCTATCGAAAGTCCAACATCGTCTCTTACCGCTGGCTCTGCATCGACCACATCGAACAATCGTCTGGCTGCCTCGCGTGACGCATTCCACATTTGTGCTGCAAGGGGCAGGGGATTGACCGCTTCGAAGGAGGCGAGAGTCATCAGGGTAAAGGTTCCCAACATGACTCCTTTGATATTTCCTGTAGTCACCTGCGGAATGACAAGCACCAACACGATCCACAATCCCAAATTGGTTAAAAGTGTTCCCAGCGCAGAATGGACCCCATTGATGCGTGCCATCTGTTTTTGTGTGTTGCCGTAGACGTTGCCGATGGACGCGATCTGCTGCACCCGGTCCTTGCCGCGGCCGAAGGCTAGCAGGTCGGGTAATCCTTGAATGCCATCCACGAGTTGGGATTGCATTTCAGCGCGTTGCGCAATGAGACGCTGTCCCGGCTTGCGGCTGACGATCTGGGCAAGAAGTGGGACGATAAAGCCCAGGGTGATGAAGAAGCCGATCAGCACGAGAGCAATGGGCGGATAGAAGGATGCGAAGAAGAACGAGACGAAGATACCGATCAACACAGCCGTCATTGTAGGAGAGATCACGCGCACGTAGAAGTTCTCCAACGTTTCCACGTCTCCGATCACGCGGGCCAACAGGTCGCCGCTTTTATATTCCATCAAACGGGCAGGGGCGAGCGGTTCAAGTTTCTCATAGAACCAGACGCGCAGTTGCGCCAGTAAACGGAATGTGACGTTGTGTGAAACGAGTCTTTCCAGATAACGGAAAATCCCACGGGCGATGCCGAAGAAACGCACGCCAACGACAGAGACCCCCAGATCTGCTACAGATGGATGCAACGCAGCGGTTGAGATCAACCATGACGATGTGCCGATCAACGCAACACTTGACCCAATGGTCAACGTACTGAGCAGGACGGACAGGGCAACCCAACCCCATGAGCCGTTGAGGAAACCCAATAAACGGAAAAGAACTGACGATTTTTGATCGGAGAATTGAGGCTGGTGATTGTTTTCAGGTTGAACATTTAAGGCTGAAGGTTGAGGGTTCGATGTTGATCTCAACTTTTGACTTTCAACTTTCAATCCATCAACTTCGTACGCCTTCACCATCTTTGCATAGGCTCCGTTTTCAGCCAGCAATTCGCGATGTGTTCCATGCTCAACAATGCGACCTTCTTCGAGCACGACAATATGGTCTGCTTTAAAGATGGTGTTCAGGCGGTGGGCGATGGTGATGACTGTACGTCCCTGCATCAGTTGATGTGTGGATTCCTCAAGCAAGGATTCTGTACCAGGGTCAAGACTGGAAGTGGGTTCATCCAGAATGAGAATGGGAGAATTCTTTAAAAACGCGCGGGCAAGGGCGAGGCGCTGCGCCTGTCCGCCACTGAGACGGGCGCCGCCTTCGCCGATGACCGTCTTATATTTTTCAGGAAGTGTTTCGATGAATTCATGCAAGTGCGCCGCTTTGGCTGCTTCGATCATCTCTTCATCTGAGGCGTCCGGCTTGCCGAGGCGAATATTGGCAGCCAGTGTGTCGTGAAAAAGGTGCGGACGTTGAGGAACCCAGGCAATCGAATGACGAACATTGAATGATGAAGGATGAATTACGATCTGTCCCCATGAGGGTTGGATAAAGCCTAGTAATAAACTTGCAAGTGTAGATTTCCCCGCACCGCTGGCGCCGACAAGCGCAATATGCTGCCCTGCGTTGATTTGCAGGTTGATACTTTCAAGGGCAGGTATAGACTCTCCAGGATAGGTGTAGGTGACGTTTTCGAATGTGATCGATGAAAAGTCCTTGGCTGACCGTTCTTTATTTTCTAATTGTTGATTACTGCCTGTTGTAATGGGCGTATCCAAAATCTCATAGATACGCTTTGCGGCTGTTGTTCCCGACATGCCTGCGTGAAAACGGGCACCTAAATTTCGCAGTGGGAGATAGAACTCAGGAGCGAGGACAAGGATGAAGAACGCTTCATGGAATTCCATGCGGGCATAAAGCAGACGAAAACCGATCTCCACGGCGATGATGGCGGTACTGAGTGTGGCCAGCAATTCAAGCGCAAGAGCAGAAAGGAATGTGATCCGCAATACACCTAATGTTGTGTCTCGGAACTGGTTGCTGACGTTTTCAATGTTTTTCGTGTGCGCTTTGGACTGCCCAAACAGTTTTAAAGTTGTGAGTCCTTGCAGGCTGTCGAGAAAATGGGCCGAGAGGCGCGAGAGCGTTTGATATTGTCGTTTAGTGATGATCTCGGCTCCCTTGCCAATCATGATCATGAAGAAAGGGATCAAAGGGGCAGTGACCAGCATGACGATGCCCGAGAGCAAGTCCAGTGGAAAGACGACTATCAGAATGCTGATGGGAATTAACGCCGTCACAACCAGTTGTGGCAAATATTGACTGTAATACGCATCCAGCGCTTCGATGCCTTCGACCGCGGCTGTGGTCAGTTCGCCAGTGCGTTGTCCGCGTGTATAGGCGGGACCCAGATTTAAGATGTGGTTGAAGAGCCGTTCGCGCAATTCAGATTTGATACGTACAGCAACGAGATTGGCGCTGACTTCGTTCAGCCAGGTAAAGAAGGCACGCCCGGCAATGAGGAGCAGGATCAGTTTCAACCAATTGGAGACTTGTACAAGAGTCTGTCCTTCCAGAAAGACGCCGTTGACAATGTTACTGAGAAGATACGCCTGCCCAATGGTGAGCAGACCTGCCAGAAAACCGGAAAGAATGGTGAGAGTTAGGGCTGTACGTGAGTCGCGGGTGAGGGCAAGAAGACGTCGATGCATAATGGCAGAAGTTTAATGTCGAATGTGAAATGTGAAAAGGCAGATTACACACAATCTCCTGTGTAGTACTACAGGAGATTGTGTGAATTAATCCTGTGCGCCCACATAAACAGGGATGGGGGAGGATGTGGAAGTTTCTGCCATGTCTACAGATTTTTTCAATGCAGCTTCCGTGCCTTCGCGGGCGAACTTATACATTAGTTTGATCATTATGACTGTCAGAATACTATAGATCGTAGTAAACCCAACCAGGCTGATGCTGACATCTATAACTGTAAGATTGGGCGAAATTGCCTGTGCCGTGGTGAGTAATCCCTGCACGATCCAAGGCTGACGACCCATTTCAGTAGTGACCCAGCCTGCCACACCGGCGATAAATGGGAGGGGTATGAGATATGGCATCCATTTTAGATATTTTATCAAGCGAGGATGCCAATCGCGCATTATCGTCAATAGTGCGTAGGCAGAAACAAAGAGTAATAAGAAACCGATTCCGACCATGATGCGGAAAGACCAGTAGGTTGCCACCATCAATGGGATGTAATCGTTCGGTCCATAAAGCGCTTCATATTTGGCTTGCAGGTCATTTACACCTAGAACCTCGCAAACCAGGTTATTGCATGCCAGAAAACTCATCAGATAGGGGATTCGAATAGACCAGACTTCACGTTTGCCGGTCAAATCGCCAATTGTTAGCAGGGAAAACGAAGCGGGTTTCTCCTTCTCCCAAATGGCTTCAATGGCAGCAAGTTTCATCGGCTGATATACCCGCATCTCCTGACCTTGTTCATGTCCAGTCATGATTAGCATAATGGCAGCAATAACACCTATGATGGCAGCCAGTTGAAAGGATGGCTTGAAAACCTCTTCTTCGCGATTCTGAGCGATATACCATGCGCTCACACCCAGGATGAAGATCGCGGCTGTCGCAAAACCGGAAGCGATCGCATGTTCGAACAGCAACCAACCTTTGGGATTTGTGAGAAGCGCAATGATATCTACAAGGCGAGCATTGCCTGTCACAGGGTCAATGGTGTAGCCAACGGGATGATGCATCCAGCCGCTGGCAAGCAGGATCCAGATTGAGGAGAGAAGCCCGCCAATGGCGGCCATCCAGATCGAGAGTAGGTGGACGCGTTTGGGGACACGTCCCTCACCGAAGATCCAGATGCCGATAAAGACCGATTCAAGGAAAAAGGCGACAAGGGTCTCGATTGCCAGAAGCGCTCCGAAAATGTCACCAACGAAGCGCGAATATTCGGACCAATTCATCCCAAACTGAAACTCTTGAACCAATCCTGTAACAACCCCCATCCCAAAGTTGACGAGGAATAGTTTGCCCCAAAATTTTGCCATTCGACGATATTTTTCCTCCCCAGAGACATAATACTGGGTTTGAAAAATTGCCACAAACCAAACCAGCCCGAGGGTGAGTGGGACAAATAAAAAATGGAACGCAGTGGTGACTCCAAATTGGATACGGGATAAAGTGACAACATCCATAGGTAGCTCCCAAAATATATGCCACTGGCATGAATAAAGTTTTACTTGTGAAACATAACACAATTGGCGATAATATACTAAATAAGGTCTGCTTTGTGGTTAATTTCACATAAGAATTTCCCAAGAATTGCATCCCTTTTGTCAATTAAAACAAGAACTCACCCCGATCTGCCCGAGGTGAGCCCACTGAAAGGAGGTTAGCTTTCAGCTAACTTTTATTGGATTATCGCCATTTACTTTGCACGGCAACCGTATAGAC
>CAZKSG010000228.1:0-6340 GCA_964555335.1 uncultured Anaerolinea sp. | reverse complement strand
CGCCAAAATGCAAAAGCTGAGGTCGATTCGTTTTCAACGATTCGATCCCAGCTTCGAAAACAGCATTCTCCACACACCCACCGCTGACAGAGCCAACGATCCGCCCATCGGAGGCAAGCGCCATTTTGGCTCCGACGCGACGCGGTGACGATCCCCAGGTTTGGACCACGGTGGCGAGCGCAACCGGCACCCCTTCTTTTAGCCAGCGATCCACATCAGCCAGGATATCGCGCATAGAAATCGATCAACTTTGGGGCGAGACAGAAGCGTCCGCGGTCTCGATCCGTTTGCGGACCTCATCATAAAAAATGCCGGCCAGTTTTTGCGAAACGGGAATCATCAGACGGGAGACAAGACTTGCCAGCTGCCCAGAGACATTGACATCTGCTGTCCAATGCACGATCGTGGAATCATCCGGCCCATTACTGAGCATCATTTCGCTGACCGCGTCCGCCACACTGTTGGTTGCTGTGCCATGCGCTTTTAGTTTTGCGCGATTGGGTTCATCCAGTTCAAGGATGTCAACTTCCCCACTGAAACGGGCTTTGACTGAGCCCAGCCCGACCGATACCACTCCATGATATCGCTTCATTTCCTCGATGGTCTCGATCTTCTCGACCCCGGGGACACACTGCCCGATCTGATTGGGATCGGTTAGAAAATCCCAAACCTTCTTCCGTGGTGCATGAATTGTGACGTCACCTTTTAATAACATCAGCACTCCCAATAAAAAACTCAGGAACGGAAAATATTGATAAATATGGTCGGATTTTTGTGATTATAACCTATGCAATTATTTGTTTCGCCAAAGGTATAGGCAAATATAACCATGGCTGTTGCACTGGGCATCCTTGTCAGTGCGGTTTTCCTGATCTTTAAACCGCGCAGAAAGCAACGAAATAGAAACGGGACAGTTCAATGAACTGTCCCGTTCTCCTTTAACATACGATATCAGGTCCTGCTGCTTCAGCATATATCACTACTGTAGGCAGGGCTACTTGATCTACATGGTCATCCCATCATCAACTTGGGACGATATTGCAGCGCCTCTGCCAAATGCGCAGACTGGATCTCTTCACTCCCCGCCAAATCTGCAATCGTTCGCGCCAGTTTCAGGATGCGGTGATACGCTCGCGCCGATAAATTAAGCTGGCTCATCGCCGCACGCATCAAACTCTGACCTTCATCCTGCAACTTGCAAAATTGCCTGATCTCCCCGACGCGCATATCTGCATTACAGACAATATCAGATGATTCAAGATTTGAAAACCGTCTTTGTTGAATATCACGCGCGGTTTGCACACGCACACGGATCGATTCACTGGTCTCCCCCACCCGATCGCCACTAAGCTTTTCATAATCCACACGTGGGACCTCGATGTGAATGTCGATGCGGTCAAGGATCGGACCGGAAATCCGTTTCTGATATTTGGTAACAACAGCCGGGGCGCACGTGCAGGGCTTTAGTGAATCGCCATAATAACCACACATGCACGGATTCATCGCCGCAATTAATTGAAAGTTGGCGGAAAAAGTCAGCGACCCCTTGGCCCTACTGATCGTGACAACTTTATCTTCCATCGGTTGTCTCATTACTTCGAGTACACGTGTGCCGAATTCGGGGAACTCATCCAAAAACAAAACTCCCCTGTGGGCAAGCGATATTTCTCCTGGCTTGGGAATATTCCCGCCGCCGACGAGACCTGCATGTGAAATCGTGTGATGCGGCGCGCGAAATGGGCGGTGTCGTATCAACGGTGTGCCCGGTGGGAGTTGGTCGGCAACAGAGTAAATGCGCGTGACGTCGAGTGATTCTTCGATGCTCATCTCGGGCAGAATACTCGGCATGGCACGCGCCAGCAATGTCTTCCCGGCACCAGGGCTTCCCACGAGAAGACAATTATGTCCGCCAGCCGCGGCAACTTCAAGGGCACGTTTGACGTGTTCCTGTCCCTTGATCTCGCCGAAGTCTGTCGGGACGAAGAGCGGTTCGAGTTCCGTGCTTTCGGCTTGATAAGGTTCGATTAGTTGGCGGCCGGAGAGATGGGCGTATAGATCCGCAAGCGATCGGACGGGATACACTTCCAAGTCGGGAATCAGGGCTGCTTCACCAGCATCCGCCTCGGGGACGAACATCCGCTTGAATCCATTGGCGCGTGCAGTGGCCGCCATCGGCAGAACCCCGCGCGTATGACGCACCTGCCCATCGAGCGAGAGTTCACCAACAACCATCGTATTCTCCAGCACATCATGCGGAAGAAAACCGGCAAGGACAATCACGCCCAGCGCAATAGGGAGATCATAAGCAGGTCCCTCCTTACGCACAGAGGCTGGCGCCAGATTGACCACGATCCGGTGGCGCGGGAAGTTCAATCCCGCGTTCTTGACAGCGGTCTGGACCCGTTCACGGCTTTCCTGCACCGCTGCATCGGGCAGACCAACGATGATGACCGCCGGAAGTCCGTTGGAATAATCCACCTCAACTTCGACGATCACACCTTCGAGTCCGATAACAGCACAGGAGTACACTCGGGCAAGCATGCGCAAAAGTGTAGACGAGGAAATGTGAAAAGTCAAACAAAAAGACTCCGGAGGAGCCTTTTTGAATGGTGAATGTAAAGTAATACGGGCTTATTTGCTGCTTGCGCGGGTTGCCACATCAAAGACTACAGCCAGCACGAGCACTGCACCGCGCGTTACATATTGTAGCGAGATGTCAATACCCATCAGGTTCATACCACTCGTTAGAGACAGCATCACCAGAGCGCCAATGAGCGAACCTGTAACTTTTCCCACTCCGCCGGCTGCCGAAACGCCACCCACGTAGGCAGCAGCAATGGCATCCAATTCAAATAGATTCCCGGCTGTTGTTGTCGCCGATTGCAAGCGGGAGGCAAATAAAATGCCAGAGAGAGCCGAGAGCATTCCCATCGAACCAAAGACAACAAAGATCAATTTCTTGACGTTGATACCGCTCAGTTGTGCGGCTTCAGGATTGCCGCCGACAGCGTAGATATGCCTGCCCAGTACGGTCTGCGTGGTGATGAAATGATAAATACCAACGACAAGCAACACGATGACCACGGTCCAGGAGAGACCGTTGTATCCGGCGAGCACCCAAGTGACCAATACCAGCAGTGCTGAAATGAACACCATTTTCAAGATGAACAAATTAGTGGATAACACTTCAAAGTTGTATGCCATCTTGTTCTTACGGCTGTTGATCTCGCCGAGAATATATAAAATAATGGCGATCAACCCAAGCAGGAGAGTCAGTTTATGCAATCCGGGCAGGAAGTTATCGAGCCCCGGAAAATCCGGAATATACCCATTGCCGATCGCGTTGAACGCTGCATCGGGGATAATAATCGTACCAGTCTTCAGTGTGACCAATAGGATCGCACCACGATAGATCAACCAGCCTGCCAGCGATGCGACGAACGATGGGATACCAAGCTGAGCGACCGGGAACGCAGTGATGCACCCTGCAAGCGCGCCGAGAGCCAGCACCATCGGGATCACCACGTAGACTGGCAAGCCCCACGCCGTAAGTGCAATGGCTGCAATCGCGCCGAGGAACCCGGCCAGGAAGCCAACTGAAAGGTCGATGTGGCGAATGACGATCACCAGCGTCATGCCGACTGCAAGGACAGCGATGTATCCGGTTTGATTTAGGAGATTACTGATGTTGCGCGGAGAGATAAAAACGCCGTCAGTGGCGACGGTGAAAACGCCCATAATAACGAATAAGGCAATGAACATGCCATATTCGCGAATATTCTGTCGTAGTACTTTTTGCAGGTCATTGATGAACGACATTGCCGTCCTCCTAATTGGTTGCGAGATGCATGATTTTTTCCTGAGTGGCTTCTTCAATGGGCAGTTCGCCGGCGATGCGACCCGACGAAACGATATACACCCTGTCGCTCATTCCCAACACCTCAGGCAGTTCAGATGAGATCATGATAATACTCATACCCTGTTTCACGAGCCGGTTCATGATCGTATAAATCTCATATTTGGCGCCAACGTCAATACCACGCGTCGGTTCATCCAGGATCAGGATATCCGGACCGACGAACAACCATTTAGCCACCGATACTTTTTGCTGATTTCCACCACTCAAGTTCAGCACCATTTGTTCCACACTGGGTGCTTTGATGTTGAGCGAATTCTTATACTCGTTCGCTATTTTCACTTCAGCATTGTTATTGACCACGCTGCGACTGGCGATCGAGCGCAAGTTTGCAAGCGTAATATTCTGTTTCACATCCTGGATCAGGATGAGTCCATCACCCTTGCGATCCTCCGTTACATAGGCGATGCCCGCCCGGATCGCATCCTGCGGATGATGGAAGTGCATCTGCTTCCCCTTTACGCGCATCTCCCCTTCGATATGATACCGGTCCGGGTTACCGAACAGGCTGAGGGCAAGTTCAGTTCGACCTGAGCCCATCAATCCGGCAAACCCCACGATCTCCCCTTTTCGGATGTTGAAACTGACATTCTTCAGTACCTTCCGTCCCAGAGATGGATCGTAGGCGCTCCAATTTTTAACTTCAAACACCACTTCGCCAATCTGTTTGTTCTCGCGTACCGGGTAGATATTATCGATCTCACGCCCGACCATGTGCTTGATCAACACAGCTTCGCTGATCTCCCCTTTTTGAGCAGATAAGGTCACGATCGTCTTGCCATCGCGTAACACAGTGACCGAATCCGCAATATTGATCACTTCCTTTAATTTGTGTGAGATCAGGATACAGGTAACACCATGTTCTTTGAGCTCACGCAAAAGAGTTAACAAGTTCTGACTGTCATCTTCATTCAAGGCAGACGTAGGCTCATCCAGGATCAACAACTTGACATCCTTGCTTAATGCCTTGGCGATCTCAACCAATTGCTGTTTGCCCACACCCAGTTCCAACACTTTGGATTCAGGGTTGACACTCAATTTAACCTTCTGCAGCATTTCCGCAGATCGTTTGATGGTCTCATTCCAATCGACGCGAAACCCCTTCTTCACTTCATGTCCCAGGAAAATATTCTCATACACAGTCATCTCCGGGACCAAAGCCATTTCCTGATAAATAATTGCAATCCCTGCTCTTTCGCTATCTGCAATACCGTTATACTTCTGCACTTCTCCCCCGAAAAGAATATCCCCACTATAGGAACCATGCGGATACACACCGCTCAACACTTTCATCAAGGTGGATTTCCCCGCCCCATTTTCCCCCACCAGACAGTGAATCTCTCCCTCTGCCACCCGGAAGCTTACGTTGTTCAACGCCTTCACGCCAGGAAATTCCTTGGTGATATTTCTCATTTCTAGGATGGGAGAGGCCATAATCGCTCCAATTCAAAAGGTCTACATTCTGTGATGAAATTAATTATACAGGAATAGTGGCGAATCACCACTATTCCTGTATTGTTATAGCAATGAACTATGGAAGACCGGTGAAGTCACTGGCGGGCCAGTAACCAGAGTCGATCACAGCCTGTACGACATTGTCCTTGTCCACCGAGATGACTTCGGATGGCTTGGCAGGAACGTCGATCTTGCCGTTGTTGTAGGTGTTGGTCTGCGGAGGTGTGCTGCCTTCGAGGTAGGCAATCGCGGCCGCAATGGCATCGTTCACCAGGGTGCGGACATCCTTCAACACGGTCATGGACTGCTTGCCATCGATGATGTACTGAATGGACGGCTTCTCTGCATCCTGTCCGGTCACCACAAAGCTAGTGACATCCTTGTCAGTGGCAAATGTATCGGCGATCGAGCGGGCGGTGCCATCGTTCGGGGCGAGAATGAAGACATTGCCCTTGTCCGCAGCCGTCGCCACGGTCAGGTTGGATTCAGCCAGGTTCTTCGCAACATCAGGCTTCCAGTCGGTCGTGATCTGACCGATGATCTTGCCCATCTCATCGCGGGTCAAAGTGGCCTTGTCTTGGAGTCCAACGGCTTCAGCAGAGTTCTTGATGACGAATGTGCCATCAGCGATCTTCGGCTGGAGGACATTCCAGGCACCTTCGAAGAAGAGGAAGGCATTGTTATCGGAAGCAGCACCGGCATACAGATAGAGCGGGTTGCCGGTTCCACTGGCCTTATCGACCAGGTATTGAGCCTGGGCGGCGCCGACGGCGATGCTATCGAAGGTGACATAGTAATCCACGGCGTCGGTGTCACGGATCAAGCGGTCATAGGAAATGACCTTCACACCAGCGGCATGAGCAGCTTCCGCGGCGGCGGCAGCGGCGGTTCCGTCCTGCGGGCAGATGATGAGAACTTTGATGCCCTTGGTGATCAACGCTTCAACGTTGGCTTTTTCCTTGGCGGAAT
>CAZKSG010000227.1:0-6380 GCA_964555335.1 uncultured Anaerolinea sp. | reverse complement strand
CTGCCTGATTTCCTCGCCCATGAGCCTGGTTTCTACTCTGGGATGATGCTCAGCCAATACACCGCCGACCATTTGATCGTGGAACAAAAACTGTTATCGGCGCCCGCCAGCATTCAATCCATCCCCGCCGCTGCGGACCAGGAAGACTTCGTCTCGATGGGCATGAACACTGCCATCAAGAACGGGCAGATCCTCGATAACGCCTTCGGTGTGTTGGGCATCGAATTCATGGCGGCGGCACAGGCGCTCGACTTCCGCGAGTTCACGCCGGGCAAGGGATCGCTCAAAGCGCGTGAAGTGATCCGCAAATATGTCGAGCATCTGCATGTGGATCGTCCGCTATATAACGATCATAATGCTATGAAGAAACTGGTGAAGAGTGGGGAAATATTGGAGGAAGTGGAGAAGGTGATCGGGCAGTTGGGATAGATTTTATATGTCGTTGCGAGGAACGAACGGTAGTGAGTGACGAGGCAATCTCCTCGGAACAAGGGTCTGACAAGTTACAGGAGATTGCTTCGGGCAGAAATGCACTGCCCTCGCAACGACATAAACAGTCTCTTTTTTTATAGAGAGGGAACCATTATATGTATCGCCGATTATTCATACTGATGACTGTCATTGCGATAATGACCACTGCTTGTGGTTCTATCAAAGATGAGACCGCCCAGCCTGCAGCGACGGTAATCCCGCCTGCCACAGAAACATCCATCCCAATAGCACAACCTCCAACAATTGAGCCCGCTACATCTACAGTAACATCTCAACCTGCTCTCACCACGGATTGGCTCAGCCAATTGGACGTGATCCAAGCCGGGAACTGGTCACACCTGCAATTGTTGAAGACCTTCCCAGCAGAGATGCCGCTGAGTCATTCTGCCGTCGCCATTTCACCGGATGGGAAGAGCATGGCAGTTGGGAGCAGTGAGGGCGCTCAACTCTTCTTCTTCGAATTACCGAGTGGCCACTTATCGCGCACTGTCTCCATTGGCATATCCAGCGTCGGGGCGTATTTCAATATCGTGGGCATGGAATACCTGCCAGATGGAACCCTCATGGCAAACTCGAACGGTCCGTATGCGATCTACCACATTGACGCCGACGGTACTGTTCTGTCCATGTGGGATGGCACCGGTTTCGCCCTCTCTGCAGATAAACGGATCATGGCACACGGTACAAGCGAAGGGACCATGCTGGTGGATATTGCCAGTAACACACCCCTGGCTTCTCTCGAAGGCGGGTATGCCCTGGATTTTTCATTCTCCCCGGATGGTTCCAGGATCGCGCTGAATGACGTTGGTGTGGACTATATCACCACGACGATCTGGGATATCCCAAGCCATACCCAACTTGTGACGTTGAATGAAATGGGCAATGTCCGTTATTCGCCGAATGGTGCTTTCCTGGCGGTCACAAGCTATGTAGAAGATACCAATCCGCTGAAGATCTTCAGCCCGGATGGTGGAACACTACTCACAACGCTCCATGCGAAAGATGGCAATGGTTTGAACGGTAGACCGGCCTTGTTCTCTGCCAATGGTTCGGTGATCGCGGCTCAGATCGGCAATGACTCCCCCGTTGCCTGGGATACGACAAACTGGCAGTCTCTTCAAGCGCCTGCTTTGCAGGGAGAGCTATATTCATTCTCTCCGGATGGGCGAATTCTCATTACACGTGAATTGGATGGCGCAATCCTGCTCTGGGGCGTGCTTCCATAATATGCAGATTTCTCAGGGTGTTGGCGGCTGAGTTGGGATAGAAATGAACAAGACCGGTGCTGAGCCGGTCTTGTTTTTAGTGCATATTTTTCATACACTCTCTGTCTAGATCGCTCCAAGAAAAGATAAGACAAAGAGCAGGCAGATCATCCCCAAATACAGGACCAGATACATACCGGTCGCTGCGATCGTCCGCACTTTTGACGGGGTACCGGCAAGCAGTAAGATCAACGATCCACTAAAGCCAGCCTGGGTGATCACGCTGAAGTAATCGCCTGAGACAAGCGCCCCTCCGCCAAAGAAAAGCAGACCGATGGCTGCCCACCAGACCGTATATTTTTGCCAGTTTTCTTTGGTCTGCCAGAGATTGACACCGATGATGACATTCACAATGGGTGCCACGAAATCGCCACTTGTTAAATTCGTTCCGCTGCCAGACATGAATATGAGGATCAGAAATATGACACCAAGCACGGCATTCACGAACAGCATGCCTGCCCCAATGCGGAGCGGCGTTTTTAGTGCCTCCACTTTTTTTGTTTCAATGGCAACCTCTTCGAGGATTGCCTTATATCTGGATTCCTGGGCAACATAGGGATCCAGCCTTCTCGCCTGTTCAAGTTCGTATTGAACCTGGGCTTTGAGTCCCAGCTTTTTATACATCTCTGCCTTGTCGAGATACGATTGTGCCTGAGCCTGGGAATTCATCATCGGTTCGTTCATGGGATTTTCTCCTGTTCTTCTACACCCTCAGCACTGGATAAGAACCATCTATTTTTGCAGCGGCATGAACTTGGCCATCTCTTTCGCCCGGGGCCACCAGGGTCTTTTGTCGAAAACCAATTGCAAGGTATCTGCGCTTAAGTGGACATTCAAGTTTCCAGTGGTTCCACTGCTACGATATTGCAGTCCCTTAATATCGTTGGCTGAAATGCTGTGGACTTCGCCTGTCGGAGTCTTACCCTTTACTTCCATCAGAATCAACCGTTTATTTGTCAGACCTACAAAGAAACCGGATTGGTTTTGACCGGTCAGAGCTGCTCCAAGCGCCCCAAACAAAAAATAAGCTGCCGAAAAGGATCTTTCGGTAGCTCCCCATGTGAATTCCTGGAGCGTTTCGCCTGGAGTAAGGTGGCTTGTGATTGCTTCCCGAACCTCAACTTCAACTTTGCTTTCCCGGGCCATGGTATCCTCTCCTTTTCACTCTTTACTTCGGCACGAGTTTCATCTCATTATAGGAATTTCCATCTAAAATACAACAGGCAGTTTTATAATGCGTGACGCGTTTCACAATCATAACGATCTATAGTCACAATAGGAGCCAACATGATCCTCAACGAAGTCAATTTCTTTTCCGAAGTGCTGAGCGTGCGCAGCACCATGTACGTCCTGATGCCACAGCGATTGCTGGCAGAGATTGGAAACAAACGCAAACCAAAATATCGCACGCTATATCTTCTGCACGGCTACACCGATGACCACACCGCATGGATGCGCTGGTCGAACATCGAAAAGTATGTCGAGGGGTTGAACCTTGCCGTTATCATGCCTGCGGCCAACACAGGTTTCTATACCGACATGTCCCATGGTAGGAATTATTTTCAATTCATCAGCGAAGAAGTCCCGGCGATAGCGCGTGAGATGTTCTCCCTCTCTTCGGCACGCGAAGATAATTTCGTGGCGGGTCTCTCCATGGGCGGATACGGCGCCTACAAACTGGCGTTGACACTACCTGAGCGCTACGCTGCCGCCGCCAGTCTCTCTGGTGCGCTGGATGTCTCTGAAACCATCAAAGGACACGGACTGCATGATATGAAAGACTGGAAGCCAGAGATGCAAACGGTCTTCGGCGATCTCAGCAAGCTAACGGGCAGCAAGCACGATCTCTTTGCGCTGGCAAAGAAGGCCGCCAAAGCGACGGTCAGGCCACGCCTGTATCAATGCTGCGGCACGGAGGATTTTCTCTATGCAGATAACATCCGCTTCCGCGATGCGATTCGTAGACTGCCATTCGACTACACTTATGAAGAAGGCCCCGGCGAGCATGTCTGGTCCTACTGGGATACGATGATCCAGCACGTATTGAAGTGGATGCTTCCGGCGAAATAGCGAAACGTTGAACCACAACCGGCTACCCGACTTTTAGTTGGGTAGCCGGTTTGTTTAACCAGGTTGATCTAATGAAAGAACCGATTTCCCCGGATCTTGTTGGTGGGCGAGAGCGGCAAGTTGTCTACATTCACGATACGACATTCGATATTCGGCTGGCAACTGACTTTGTTTGCCAGAATACTGTTGTATTCATTGTTGCCTTCGAAAGACACACCGGATTGTTGGATGAGATATATCTTGTTATTGGCCACACGGTTGCTCAATGCGCCCCACCCGATCAGGATGCCCTGCCAACCGTTTACGATCATATTCTGGCTCACCAGATTGGCATTCGATTTTTCAAGGAAGATGCCAATGCCCTGTCCTTTATTTAGAAGTGAGTTATCGGAGATCTTTGTCTCCGTGGCTTCAAGGAGGTGAATGACCGTACCATTTGCCAGAGCATAGTTGCCAGTAATGGTCCACTCATTTGCCTTCGTGGCTTCGATCGCAAAACCATTGGCGAGGAAGACATTGTTTCTGATCGTGACATTCCTGTGCGTACCGTACGCGGCGATAACCCCGTTTTCACAAATGAATCGAATGCCTTCGATCAAGATGTTATCTGTCACGAAGTCGTCAAAAAAGATGCCATCTGCACAATTGTTGATCACGGCTCCGTTTCTTGACCGGAGAGTGACATTGGGACGATAGATGTTGATGGTGCGATCATCGCTGGTGTAGTTGAAATCCCCTGCGCTTGCATCGAGTGTAACAATACCGGGATGTTCGCCACGATCTGTTGCTTCCTCTATGGCAAGCTCAATATCCATTGCGCCGGTTACCTGGCTGGCATTCAGGGTGACTTCTTTGACATTTCCGCCCATGGGTGCATTGCCAAGCGTGAACAGTATCGATACCAGAATAAACAAAGCGATCTTTCTCATAGTTCCCTCCCAGGGAATACCTTGTGTTGCCGATTTCCAGTCGGCAAGCAACACAAATGACTGGACGTACGACGGCAGGCTGCGGCCCGCTTTTGTCATGGTTGATACTGCATTGTCAATACGTAGACTCATTATGGCGGCGTTTTGTTTCCAATTCAAGTGGTTGATAGTCAATCTGACCAATTCGACGTGGATGGTTGTGTTTGATTCTCCATGTGAGATGTAAGGGCGGGTAAAATCCTTATATCTGAAATTCCCTTTGTTCGAGGAGTGTATGCACCGGATAATTACTTTATCGCTTTTCATTGTCATTCTTTGCTCATCATGTGCCCAGCCTTACTCGCGGACACCCGATTCCGTTCCATCTGCTGTGCCTACGGAGATGCCCATATCGCCTCTTCCCACGTCTCTGCCTAGGTCTGTCTCGACACCCGGTCTCTCTCCGACTCTTCATCGCGGCATCAACTTTGGCAATATGCTCGAAGCGCCGAACGAAGGCGAGTGGGGACTGACTGTTCAAGAAGAATACTTTGATCTTGTAAAAGAGGCAGGCTTTGACTTTGTCCGCCTGCCTGTGCGCTGGAACACTCATGCACAACAAGATTGGCCGTACACCATTGACCCGGCCTTCTTTGAACGCGTTGACCAGGTGGTGGATTGGGCCCTACAACGCGATTTGACCCTCATCCTGGATTTTCATCATTACGAAGAGATGATGTGGGATCCGTGGAGCAACAAGGATCGTTTTCTTGGAATCTGGAAACAGGTGGCAGAGCATTACAAGGACTATCCATCGAATGTCTTGTTCGAACTACTCAACGAGCCGAACGATCAGCTCAATGCTCAGTTATGGAATGAGTACGTGGTGCAAGCATTGGCGGTGGTCCGCGAAAGCAATCCCACCCGCGACGTGATCATTGGTCCCACCAGTTGGAATGCCTACGACTGGCTCTCCACGCTCGATGTCCCAGCAGATGAGCATCTCATTGTCACGTTCCATTACTACCTCCCGTTTCAGTTCACCCACCAGGGCGCCGAATGGGCCGGCGATGAAGCCCAGAAGTGGCTCGGCACCACCTGGGATGCCACCGATGCTGAAAAGGCCGAGATCACGGCTCACTTTGATTCCGTCGCCGAATGGGCACAACGGAAGGATGTACGCATCTTGTTGGGTGAGTTCGGCGCGTACTCTAAAGGCGATATGGATTCACGTGCTCGTTGGACGGAGTACGTCCGCAGCGAAGCGGAACGACATGGTTTTGCGTGGGCCTATTGGGAAATGGCATCTGGCTTTGGGGCGTATGATCCGTCTGCTCATCAGTGGCGGGATGATCTGTTGAAAGCGTTGATTCCATGATCTTTGCCACAGAGACACAGAGTCACGGAGATTCGTTGAGAAACTCAGTGTCTCTGTGTCTAAAAGGGTTTTGAAATGAATGAGACAATTCAAAAACGCAAGGGCGCGAACATGGATATTGACCTGGCGAGCCCACAGGGGAGCATCCCCTGGCAGCAGGATGGATGTCCGTGGAATAAAGCCGAGAACTCCAATCAACACAAGTGTGCGGTGAAGAATATCTCGATCTGTCCGTACTTTTGCGGTGTGGACTACATCGATACGCTG
>CAZKSG010000226.1:0-6789 GCA_964555335.1 uncultured Anaerolinea sp. | reverse complement strand
GGACGGCCGCGTCCCAACACCTCATAATGCACGATGGAGCTATCAAGAAGGATTGCGCTCAAGGTCTACTTTCCAAACTTTGCCAGAATGGCTTTGACGTGTGATGTAAGCTGGTCGGGTGCGAAGGGCTTTAACAGATATTCCTCTGCGCCCGCCTCGAGTCCCTGCTGAATTTCAGACTCCTGTCCTTTTGCAGAGAGGAATACAACAGGAATGTCCTTGAGATCAGGGTTCTGTTTCATGATCCGGCAGGCTTCATACCCTGTCATGCGAGGCATACGGACGTCCATGAGAATGATATCGGGGTTGACCTTGGGAGCCATCTCCACAGCTTCCTCCCCATTGGATGCTGCAAAGACTTCATGCCCGGCAAACCGCAGGGTAAAAGCCACCAAATCTCGAATGTCTCGTTCATCTTCCGCGATCAATATCTTTGCCATCGATTCCTCATTGTGATTCGTATACAGGCAGGGTAAAGGAGAACGTACTTCCCTCACCCGGGATGCCTGAGCTTTTCATCCAAATATGTCCCTTGTGCATTTCCACGATCTGCTTAACGATGGAGAGTCCCAGTCCAGTTCCCGGGGTAGCAAGCACAAGGGGGTGCTCACCGCGATAGAAGCGTTCAAATACGCGATCTTGATCCTCGAGCGAAATACCAACGCCATTATCCTTTACATCCACCTGGACTTCATGTCCACCGTTCAACGGCTGGATCTGCACAGTAATGGTGCCGTTCTCGGGAGTGTAATGATAAGCATTATCCACCAGGTTTCCCAGAATCTGGCGGACACGTTCCGCATCGCCATAGACGCGCGGCAGTTTCTTTGGCGCATCCAACGATAACGCCATCGGCTTATTTTCCTCCTGCGAACGGCGCAGGACATCGGCGATGACATCTTCTGCCACTTCACGCAGGTCGAGTGCCTGCGGCGACAAGGTCACACGTCCCGATTCGATTCGAGAGACATCCAACAGGTCATTGACCAGGATATTCAACCGTTCCGTGTTGTTCTTGACAATGCTCAGGAAGTGCGTCTGGTTCTCGTTCAATGCGCCGGCAGCGCCCATCAGCAGCACGTCCACATAGCCACGGATGGATGTCATCGGCGTACGCAACTCATGGCTCACCGTGGCAACGAACTCGGATTTAAGTCGGTCCACTTCCACTTCGTGCGTAATATCGCGGAAGATGGAGACTGTGCCAAGGAAGTCATTTTGCAGAATGACCGGTGCGAGATGCACCAGAATAATGCGACCGTTTTCGAGGTCGATTTGTTCCGCATACGTGTCGCCCTGTTCATAGGCACTCGGCGATTCAGACCAGTCTCGAATGGTTTGCATCCATGCTCCGGCCGATTTCCCGAAGAGTCCGCCAAAGACATCCAACGATTGCCCAAGGACCCGGCCCGCATCCAGGCCGAGGATCTTTTCAGCCGATTGGTTGATGAATGAAATGCGGTTGTTTGCAGCCGTGACCAGTACACCGTCTGCCACCGCTTCAAGGATGGCCTGTGAGCGGCTGGCATCCTCCTGCTCGCGGCGAAGCATACTCCCGAGGCGTTCTGCCTGGTCGCGAATGAGCTCGTAGAGATGTGCATTATTGATGGCAACCGCCACCTGTCCTGCGATCGCTTTGACAAGGTTCAGCAACTCGGCACTAAAGAAGCTTGGTCTACGATGGAAGACCATCAGCGCACCAATCACATCTTCCGCCACGAGTAATGGCATGGCGATGGCGCTGCGATGTTCGCGTGAAGAAGACGATGTTCTCACCCAGCGGGGATCATCTGCAAGATCATCGATGAGAGCCGGTTCGCGTTGGGCAACCACCCAGCCTGCGAGCCCTTCACCGATCTTAAGTTTGAAACCCCGTCCCTCGCCTGTAACTTTATCAGTGAGGTATCCATAACCGGCGCGATAATGCAGAAGGTTATCCTCCGCGTTGAGCAGCATGATCGTTCCTTGTTCAGCACCGATAGCATCGTTGAGAAGCGCCAGTGTCCTGTTTAGAGCACGGTCAAGATCGAGGCTGGAGGAGACTTCCGTCAGAATGCGCAGAAGCGTTTCCGTGTTCTGCTGCTCGCGCTGCAACTGGGCAGTCCGTTCGACAACGCGCCGTTCCAGTTCCTGTGCCAGGCGTTCGGTCTCGTTGAAGAGTCGACCGTTTTGAATCGCAACTGCCGCCTGATTGGCAAGCGTGCTCAGGATCTGCAAGTCATCCTCCGAATATACGTTCGGTTGGTAACTTTGTGCAGATAACATACCCACCGTGCGCCCGCTCAATGTCATGGGCACAGCCAGAATGGACAGAGGTGTATCGGGCTTTCCATACGTGACACCGCCCATGTCATCCACGGTTTCTGAACCATGGAGAAGAAGCGGTTCACCGGAGGAAATCACGCGCCCACTCAGACCCTGATCGCGCGGGATGCGGGTAATGGGTGCGCGTCTATCTTCATCGACAAGGTAAACGCCCTCAATCTCGTCGTTCTCTTCATCCAGAAGGCTGATCACAAAGGATTCAACAGGCATCAGACGCTCAGCAGCCTTATGGACAGCAACATACACCTGTTCAGGGTCAAGGTTCGCTCCAACCTGATAGCTTGCCTGATTGAGAATCGAGAACCGTTCCGCAGTGGATAGTGTGGATTGATACAAACGCGCGTTTTCCAGCGCAATGGAAGCTTGATTCGTCAATGTGCGTGCCAGCTCGATCTCAGTGAGGCTGAAGCGAATCGATTCACTCTGATGAATGAAAATCAAAGCCCGCAGATTCGCACTGCTCACCAGAGGCAGAACGAGAAGAGATCGCGTGCTTTCGCCAAGGAACCTGCTCAAGGGAGTGAGATCGGGTTCGGCATTGACAGCATCGGTCGCAAACACCCCAAGAGATTCCCTCAAACGATGGAAGATCGGTGCATCCGGCAATTTCTGCGGAAGCTTGGCGTTGCCCTTTGGAAGGGCATATTTCCAGATGGGGATGGAACGTTCAAACAGAACAACTGAAACATGCGGCGCAGTCAACGCATCCATGAGCTCCTGGGCAGTCAATTGCAGGATCTTGCCTTCATCGAGCAAGCCGCTCAATGCCGACGAGAAACGATTCAACAACGCCAGGCGCTGGGAACGTTCGTCCAATTCTGTGGCACGGCTGAGGCTGTCTTCGAACAGACGGGCATTTTCCAGGGCAACGGCTGCCTGGCTGGCAAACGTCGTCCCCACTTGTACATGCTCGCGGTTATAAAAATGGGATTGCCATTTTTCGAGGGCCAGAACTCCCGTCACTTCATTCTTGGAGATCAGAGGCATTCCCAACCAGGAAAGGCGCGGTGCTTCGAGATGCGGGAAGCGTGGGTCATGGCGAACATCACCCACCAGAATACCCTGCCCCGTACGGATCATCTCCTTGAATAGGGCACTGTCTTCCATGGCGATTGTCAGACCCAGGCGACGCTCGGTATCCGGGAAGCCGCGCGCAGCGGCGACGGTGAGGCGATCTTTTTCACGCAGCCAGAGCGTGGCTGTATCGTACGGAATCACCGGCTCTAACCGATCCAGCAAGGATGCCACCAATTCATCGCTTTGCAGATTCGACGCCAGTGTGGTGGATGCATCGGTAAGTGCTTCCAATTGTTTGGCGCGTTCCTGTGTGGTTTGGACCAGTCGTACATTTTGAAGTGAAAGCCCCACCTGTTGGGCAAGCGAAAGGAGCAGGGTTTCATCTTCAGCAGTAAACGCTGCGGGAGTGTTGAAGTTATCCAACACTAAAACGCCCACCGCCTCGTCGCCCGATTGGATCGGCACCAGCAAACTGGAAACAGGCAGGCGTCCACCAGTTGCCTGGCGATAAAGCAGGAGCCCTTCGGTCGAGAAGGTGTAATCACGCGTAAACTGCACTTCATCCATGCGCAACGGGCGTTTCGCTTCGTACACCTGTCCGGGCAGTGATTCACCCGCATGGTATTCGATGCGTTTCATGGCCTCATTGTCCGCATAACCTGAAACGGCCCGCGGGAACAATTGACCAGCGTGCTCATCCCACACCAACACAGTACCGGCATGCGCAGCAGGAAGAGCCCGTCGCGCGCTTTCCAAAAGTGCACGGACGATCTGATCCGAATCCAGTCCACGCAATTGGCGGCTGAAGTCGAGAAGTAAGTTCACTTCCTGCAGGCGTCGGCGGGTCTCGTTGAGCAGGGAGATGTTCTGCAAAATGACCGATGTCTGCCGGGCAATCTGATGATAGACCTGCAGGTCCTCATCGGTGAAGGCAGGCATCGGTTCAGGGCTTACCGCCAGCATCGCCGCCACGGCTTTTTTGTCGATCTTGATCGGTAGACAGATCAAGGACTTGGCATGGAGTGCGCTCAAAAGCGGGGTCTCACGCCACTCAATATTCTCATCCAAATTCGAGATCAGGATGGCCTGCCCGCTCAACAACGAAGCCCGCAGTGGATTCCGTTGCCCAAACAAAGCCTCCGGGCTGGTGGCACGCGGCACGCTCCCCAATACGTATACCAAACGCGGTCCCTCGTTCGTCATCTCGGCAACCATGGCCACAGACATGCCCAACTGGGTCAGGGTCTCGCGTCCCAGTGCCTGTAAGGCAGACGAAGCATCCAATTGTCGGCTGACAGATTCGGTAATCGCAAGTCCTGCCCGGACGCGCTGGGTGCGCTGGTCAAGGTTTTGGATGGCGATGGTCTGATCCAGGTCTTTGCGAAGAAGGAACGGCAGGTCGTTCTGGGTGAGGCTGATCAGGCGCTGCTGGCGCTCCAAACCAGATGTCAACGAATCCACCCGTGTGCGCAAGTCAATGAAACGTGAATGATTGGCAATAGCCAGGGAAGCTTGCGCCGCGAATATTTCCAATGCTTCAATGGTGACTCGATCAGGACGCAACCCATCACGTGGAGCATCTACACTGATCAAGCCGAGCGGAGCGCCAAGGTTATCCTCCAATGGAACGATGAGAAAGTCATCAGGGTCCCATGCAGAAACAGATTTGGTACCCTTCTCATCCAGATCAAGTGTAACCATGTGAACATCTGCCGGAATAATGGGCGCCTCGCCTACAGGAATGAAATAAGAACGGCTGATCTTGAATTGCGGCTTCAGCATTTGTTGGATACTGCTCAACGGCTGCTTACGCGACATCAATTCGGCCAGCGTATCCGGTGAAAAGCCCACACCTGTTACACGGCGCAGCAACCCGGTATCCTGCTCATAAATACTGATCAACACTGCCTGGAAGGGCGTAGACTCGCGAATGCTGTTCGCAATCGTTCGAAGCAACTGTTCCAGTGGTTGTTCGAAGTTCAGTCCGTAGGAGACTTCGGTCAGTTTGGTCAACGTCTCGGCGCGGCGGCGAAGAAGCTCTGCACGCTGACGTTGCTCCTGGAAGCGTTGAATATTGACGAGAGCAACAGCCACCTGGGAGGCAAGCGTCTCTGTCACTTCAAGCGAGGATCTATCAAAGAAGCCTGCATGTGTGGAATGTAAGTGGATAAGCCCAACCGCGATCCCCTGAACGAGGATCGGGACAATGAGTGCAGAACGGACCCCCTCATGAGATGTAAAGTTGCTGTTTGTGTTCAGATCATCCACAAGTTGTGAACCGCCCGTCTCGATAGCTTTTCGATCGAGCGAGGATAAGGTTTCAGGCAGTTGACAACCGATGGAAAAAGTAACAGGTCGCGGCCAGGAAGAAGCGTTCGTGTCGAAGAGAAGAATGGCGCCACACTCAGCACGTGTAGTCCGCAGACTTTCATCACGGACGACTTCCAATAGAGACTTGATGTCTGCCAGTGAATTCAGTTCCCGGCTGACTCGAGCAATGGATGTAAGCTGCTCAACGCGGCGGCGCAGGCTTTCGTCCGTTTGCGTGGAGCGCATGGCATCCTCGATTGCGGAGGCAAGCTGGCTTGCTGCCGTTGAGATGACTTGTAGATCGTACGTGTTAAAAAATTCCGCTTTGTGGCTGCCAAGCATTAACTCGCCCAGGCTGCGATCTCGGACAACCAACGGAACGACGATGGCGGATTCCACCTGTAACACGGCCACCAATGGACGATAGGCCGGCAGGATGCGGCGATCTGCGCTGAGCCGGCCGGAAAGATAAGGCTTCTGACTTCCCGAGACCGTAAAGCGGTACTGAGGGTCATCCACATGCAGGCGGGCCAAGAGAGATGTTGCTTCCTCAGATACACCAACGACCGATTCGCGATGCAATCGCAGCTCGCCCACTTGCTCATCCAACATGAAGATCGCCCCTAGATCTCCCTGGAAAAGACTGACCAACTCCTGGGTGGAGTAGCGTAGGATCTCATCGAGCGTGGCCGTGGATGCCGCGAGGCTGGCAATACGACGAAGTGCATCAGAACGCAATGCGCGCTGACGGGATTTTTCCACGACAAAGGAATTCTCGATAATGCCTGCAGCCTGCCCAGCAACGGTTTTGATCAGGCGTAATTCGGTCTCTGAAAACTCTGCAGCACCCTGCCGATGGTTGGAAAGTTGCAGGTAGCCCACAAGGTGCTCGCCTGTGACCAGTGGCATCAAGATAGTTTCGCGCAAGCTGGCTGCTTGGGCAAGATTCTGCAGACCCAAATCACGAAACGATTGATCATCTGCTGCATTGCGCGTCATAATCGGCTTCTGACCCAGCAATAATTTTTCAGCAGAGCTATCGCTCTCAACTGTCGTACGATCAATCTCTACAATGTGGCGAGGTAGTCCCTGGAAAGGGACCTGCGCTTCCAGAGTATGCTTGCCTTCATCATAAAG
>CAZKSG010000225.1:0-6813 GCA_964555335.1 uncultured Anaerolinea sp. | reverse complement strand
ATCAGTAATGCCTTCGGTTTTGGCGGGCACAACGCGGTACTGGCAATACGAAAATATGTGTAATGTAGCCACAGAGACACTGAGTCGCGGAGAAAATTGTATAAAAGCTCTGGAAATCTGCTTGTGAAATAAGAAAATGCGTGCTATAATCCGCCGTCGCTCAAAAACCGACTAATCACTACGAAGGACGAAAGACAATGGCAGATATCATCAAGGCTCTCGAAGCCAAACAAAACGAAAATATACCCCAACTCGCCCCAGGCGATAACGTTAGTGTTCACGTCAAGATCAAAGAAGGTGACCGCGAGCGCATTCAGGAATTCAAGGGTACCGTCATCCGCATGCGCAAGGGTGGCAATGATGCATCCATCACCGTTCGCCGCATGGCATCCAACGGTATCGGCGTCGAACGCACCTTCCTGCTCCGCTCCCCGCGTGTGGATAAGGTCGTTGTCGAGCGCCACAGTCAGGTCCGCCGTGCGCAGCTTTACTTCATGCGCAGCCGCACCGGCAAATCTGCCCGCCTCAAACAGAAGTTCGACTAGTATTGGAACTATCAGACCCTAAAGGTTTCCAAGCCTTTAGGGTCTTTTTTGTTTTACAATTACGTCATGAAACCCATTATCGGAATTACCACCAATCAATCCACCAATTCTCATGGTCAACCGACCATTCTATTGCAGCAGTCCTATGTACGTGCCATTATGCAGGCGGGCGGCGTACCTGTTCTCATTCCGTCCAATATCGCGGAGGATGGATGGGACGCGGCCTATTCCCGTTTAGACGGTATTCTCTTCTCTGGTGGCGGGGATATCGCCCTTGACTACTTCGCCGGCGATCCGCATCCCCGCATCAACGATGTGGAACCGGAGCGGGATTCCGTTGAATTGAAGATGCTCCAGGCTGCAGCGTCAGACGGCAAACCTTTCCTCGGCATTTGCCGCGGTTGTCAGGTGATGAACGTTGCCCTCGGTGGGACGCTGTACACGCATATCCCCGATCAACTACCCAACGCCCTCGACCATTCCTATCCCGGCAACATGCGGACGGTTCTTGTCCACGAAGTGAAGATCGAAGAAGGGACGCGAGTTGCTGAAATTTACGGCGAACCGATTATCAAGGTCAACAGCCTGCATCATCAGGGACTCAAAGATATTGCGCCTTCTCTTCGAGCGGCCGGTCATGCGCCAGATGGATTGGTCGAAGTTGTAGAATTGCCTGGCCATCCGTTTGGAATTGGTGTTCAATGGCACCCCGAATGGCTGACCGATCAAGAAGTGACAAGAAACTTGTTTCGGAAGTTTGTGGAAGTGGCAGAGGGGTAAAATCTATTTATGTCATCCATCTCATCTATTGGCGTGTTTGACTCTGGCGTTGGCGGGCTCTCTGTTTTGGGCGCCATCCGCGCGCATATGCCGGAAGAGTCCGTGATCTATTTCGGTGATCAGGGACATATCCCTTACGGTCCGCGACCAATGGAGCAGATACGCCATTTTTCTGAAGCGATCACACGGTTTTTGCTGGAACAAGATGCCAAGATCATTGTTGTGGCTTGTAATACCGCGTCTGCGGCGGCGCTGAAATATTTGCGCGAAACATTCCCTGATGTATCGTTTGTAGGTATGGAACCGGCGGTCAAACCAGCGGCGGAGCATACGCAAACCGGGAAGGTGGGAGTGCTTGCCACGCCGGCGACATTCCAGGGTGCGCTGTACGCCTCTGTCGTAGAACGATTTGCTAATGGCGTGGAGTTGTTCCAGAATACATGTTCGGGACTTGTGCAACAGATCGAGCAGGGAAACCTGGATGGAGTGGAAACGCGTCGCATATTGGATGATGCGCTCCTGCCGATGCTTGAGAAAAATATCGATACAGTGGTGTTGGGATGTACCCACTACCCGTTTGTGATCCCGTTGATCCAGCAGATCGTGGGAGATAATGTTCGAGTGATCGACCCCGCTCCCTCGGTGGCGAAACAGGTCCAGCGTGTGTTGGAGGCGAGGGGGCTCAAGAACGAGTCCAATGCGCGGGGCGACGTTCGATTCTATACATCTGGCGATACAGAAGGGCTAACATCCTTACTGCCGTTGTTGTTTGGGGAAGGTGGGGAAGTAAAACGGGTTATTTGGGATACAGATAGTAAGGTGGCAGTCGCTTTGTAAGCGACTGCCACTTCTTTTTATAGTGCCCAGGCAAGCATCATGCCGAAAATGGCGATCAATATGCCTAGATGCAAAAAGAGGTTGCTGCCCGTCACCCAATTCAATCCGAAGAGAAAGGGGAGAAAGTAATTGATGACGATCAACGCCATGCCGATCAATGGCAACAATCCTTTACGGTGGGCAAAGTAATCAGATGCGTTATCAACCAGTTTTGAAAGCCACTTCATAGTTCTTCCTCTGTTTCTTCTTCTTCGATTTCTTCAGGTTCCTGATAATTCGGCGCGACCTGCCAGTCGTTGAACTGGGCGACCAGACGACCGGGAATACGTCCTTGCATGAGTACGCCACCGCGTCCATGTTCGATGCGCTCCACCTGTCCCGCTTCATGGAACAGTGAAATAAGCGCACCCTGTTGATAGGGCAATCGCACCAGGATGGGCGAGTATGTCTCGTAGAGTTCTTCCTGGATGACTCGCAACAGATCGGGGATGCCGATTCCCTTCAAGCCGGAGATGGTCACTGCCTTCGACGAGAATTGGCCTGCCGCCCGCTTCGCTGCTTCAGGGTCGCGCAACTGATCGACTTTGTTCAACGCAGTCACCACCGGGATGTGATGCGCGCCCAATTGATCGAGTGTATCCTGTACAGATTGATACTGGTTCAACGCATTGGGATGCGAAATATCCACAACGTGCAAGAGTAGATCGGCTTCGACGATCTCTTCCAATGTTGCATGGAAGGCTTCCACGAGAGTCGTGGGCAGCTTCTGGATAAAACCAACTGTGTCGGTGCAGAGTGCCTGATAGCCGCCGGGGAGTTCGACGCGGCGCGTCGTTGGGTCGAGCGTGGCGAAGAGTTGGTCGGCGACATAGACCTCTGATTTCGCAAGACGGTTCAAAAGCGTGGATTTACCTGCGTTGGTATATCCCACCAGTGCAACCGTCGGGATCTTGGAACGCTTGCGTTGTGCGCGATAACGCTGGCGATGTGCCTCCACCTTTTCCAGTTCTTTTTTGAGGTGCGAGATGCGCTTACGGATGGCGCGTTTGTCCACTTCAAGCTGTGTTTCACCGGGACCGCGCAAGCCTACGCCGCCTGTCGAACCGGCGCGTCCGCCACCACCGCCCGCCTGTCGTTCCAAATGTGTCCATTGACCGGTGAGGCGCGGCAGATAGTACTCATACTGCGCAAGTTCCACTTGCAGCATGCCTTCGCTGGTATGTGCATGCTGGGCGAAGATATCGAGAATGAGCGCGGTCCGATCCAATACCTTGACACTGCGTCCCAATGCTTCTTGGAGTTCACGCTGATGACGCGGAGATAGCTCATCGTCGAAGATCACGGCTTGTGACAGAGTTTCATCGATGAGCATTTTCAATTCGTCCACTTTGCCGGGACCGATATACGTTTTAACGTGTGGACGGTCCAGTTTCTGAGTGAGCTCACCGACCACTTCCAACCCCGATGTGTCGGACAGTAGGGCCAGTTCGGTCAATGAATCTTCCAGAGGCAAAAACGATTTTTGTTGATATAAGTCCACGCCTACGAGGAACGCTCGTTCGCGCGGGCCATTTGTGGGTTGGGGGATTTTCTTAGCCATCTTTCTTTTTCACAGGAGTTTCCAGTGCACTAAATAATTTCGTCATTTCCGCATCGGGTGATTCTGTACGGGCGGGGATCAGGATATGGAAGATCGAACCGGGCATACTTTTTTCATCATACCCCGGAGATTCCACCCAAATCGAGCCACCATGGGCTTCCAGAATTCCACGAGCAATGGGCAAACCCAGTCCGGGACCGCCACCTTTGAATTTCGTCTTGCCGCTGGAGTGCAGGTCTACGCGCCCGAGTTGCCCGAACTTTTCAAAAATTACAGCTTGATTATCATGGGAAATACCTATACCTGTGTCTGCAATGGTCACTTCGATAAACCCCTGCAAGGGTCGCCCGTCAAAGGTGATTGTACCGCTATCGGGCGTGAATTTTATCGCGTTATTAAGTACATTGCCAATCGCCTGCATGATGCGGGCGTGATCCACATAGATCCATTGTTTGCTGCCTTCGAAATCGCGGATGTCCAACGTGAGCTTCCGCGATTTCAATATTTCTTCTACATCCTTGCGCAATGCATCGAGCATTTGCCCGATCTGCATCGGCTGGAAATTAAGTTTCAGCAGGTTGTTGTCGATCATCGAGACATCGATCATATCGTCCACGATGGAGCGCAGGCGGTCGATGCCGGTGGTCATGCCTGCCAGTAAACTGTCGAGACTCACGCCCTTGCCGATCCGCAGCAAATCCTCCATCATGGACGCGTAACCTTCGATCAGAGTGATCGGCGTCTTTAGCTCATGTGCCGCCACCGAGATGAACGCCGATTTGCTCTTATCCACGCGTTCCATTTGCTTTTGTACCTTCTCCATCTCATTGGTCAGGTGAGCCACGCGGGTTTCCATTTCGTAGCGCGCCACCACCCCTAGACAGTAGGTGTAGATCGGGATGAGTGCAGCCAATAGATCGAGCGCCTGCTGTTTGGGTAACAGATCGCGGGCGACCTGGATGGTCAGCGCGATCATACGGTTGATCAAAAAGGAGACGTGGTAAAGCTCTTCCTCCAGGTCTGTTTCCGTAGATGCCTTTGCCCAATCGAGCAGGATCGAATCCATCCAGGCTGTGTCGCCGGTTGTGATCGACTGTTCGAGCAGATCGAAGAAGCGTTCGAGTTGTTCTTCGAAACCTGCGCGAACTTCCATGCCGCGTGCCATCTCCTGCCCAACACGCGAAACCCACGCAGGGCGGATCTTGGCAAGCACCTTTTGAATGGGGGTGGTGGTCGTTTTTCTAGGCAAAGTGATCGTCACCTTGCATCATTTTATCAGGGTTGAGCGCTTTGTTGGATGACCCATGTCCGCAGGGTTTCACCTACGGCTTTCAAGCTTTCAGCAGAGACCTTGTCCGGCGTGTCCTGGAGCGTATGCCAGTAGGGATAGTCGAAGTCGATAATATCCACAGCCGGGATGCCAGCCTCCAAAAATGGGGTATGGTCATCGATCATCGAAAATTTATATTCATCAATGAACTGCTTTTCATAGCCAAGCCCTTTTGCCACTGCCCAGATCTCATCGGTCAGCTCGACGTTTGAGTTGCGTTCCCTGTAAATGTTCAAGTTAGCATCCCCTATCATATCGACAATGATCGCAGCGCGCGGTTGGATGGAGTTGTTTTGGACGAACTCGCGCGAACCCAAAATCCAGTCCCAGCCTTCGATGCGCCCGTTGTCTTCGGCGTCGAAAAAGACCAGCCAGACAGGTACCGTATCTTTTGGTAGCGAACGTGCCAGTTCAAGAAGTACAGCTGCGCCAGATGCCCCATCGTTGGCGGCTGGGACAGGTTCAGAGTGATTGGCAGGATTGGGGTCATTGTCTGCATACATGCGCGAGTCGTAGTGAGCGCCGATTACGATCTGAGGCGCGTCGTTACCTCTTTTTGCGACGATATTTTCCACAGGATGCCCCAGCGCTTCTGACTGTTGAATTTCCACCGTCCAACCAGCTGACTCCAACTCTACATGAATCCATTCCTGGACCCGGGTGTGTCCCACCGTGCCGGGCACACGCGGACCGAACGCGACCTGGGCCTTCACATCCTCATAGGCGCGCTGTCCATCGAAATTGACAGAAACAGGCGCGGGCTTTGAAAGAGACAAATAGAAATACCATCCCAGCGAAACGACGATGAGAAGTCCAATAGTGATGATGGGAATGATCACTTTTCTATTCACGCGTTGACTCCGTTCAATGTAAATTGCAAGTCGGCTAGTGCACGTTCTGCATAGGCTTTGCCTTTGTCGCGTTTCCCGATCTTGCCGGTAAATTCAAGTGGTGGAAGGATTCCGAAATTTGCCTTCATGGGTTGGAAATCCTTGAGGTTGGCATGTGTGACATAATGACATAGCGCACCCAGCATTGATGTTTGCGGCAGTGTGATGGACTGTTCATTTTGAAGCACACGTGCCGCGTTGATTCCTGCCAGCAGCCCGGTGGCAATATTACCCATGTAGCCTTCCACTCCTGTGATCTGGCCGGCGAAGAATAGGTCGTCTCGGTCTTTGTGCTGCAGTGTGGGGCGCAAGAGTTTTGGCGACGCGATAAATGTGTTGCGGTGCATTTGACCATAGCGCATGAATTCAGCGTTTTCCAAACCGGGGATCATGCGCAATATACGCCGCTGTTCAGGGAATTTCAAATTGGTCTGAAAGCCAACAATGTTATACAAACTTCCGGCGAGATTATCCTGCCGCAGTTGAACTACTGCATACGGTCGTTTCCCTGTGCGCGGGTCCCGCAGCCCCACTGGGCGCATGGGACCAAAAGCAAGCGAATCAGGCCCACGCTCGGCGATGATCTCCACAGGCAGGCATCCCTCAAAGAAGTGACCGGCTTTGACTCCGCTTTTGATGGCTTCCTCAAAGGAACGCAGTTCGATACGTTCGGCGGTCATAAGCGCTTTGACGAACGTATAGTACTCTTCCTTCGTGAACGGACAGTTGATGTAATCGCCTTCATCCTGTTCGCCCTTGTCATAGCGGGACGCACGGAAGGCAATATCCAGGTTGATAGACTCGGCATGAACGACCGGCGCGATGGCATCG
>CAZKSG010000224.1:0-6865 GCA_964555335.1 uncultured Anaerolinea sp. | reverse complement strand
CGGTCGTCATGCTGGTTTTTGCCGCATTGAAAACACGCGGCGAAGTCATGTCCCACCCCTACACGCCTCCCATTCCCATTCACTGGGAGAACATTCGCTTGATCCTAGGTGGACCTGTCTTCTGGGGGATGCTGCGCAACAGTTTGATCGTCATGCTGGCCGTCACGGCTGGTGTGGTCGTCATTTGCAGTCTGGCAGCCTTTGTATTTGCACGCATGGAATTCAGAGGCAAGTCTCTGTTGTTTAATTTTTTAGGCACTGTGGGGTTGATGCTTCCCATCCCTGTTGCCATCCTGCCGGTGTACCTGACAATGCGCCTGTTGGATAAACTTGGCTTGCCCGTGCTTGATAATCTCCTGGGGGTCATACTGGTGCAGATCGCCTTCGCTCTATCAGGGAACATCATGATCCTGCGCGGCTTCTTCACCGCGATCCCTTCTGAATTACAGGATGCTGCCTACATCGATGGCTGCACTGCCTTTGATTTCTTCTGGCGCATCCTGCTTCCATTAGCAAAACCAGCGCTTGCCTCCGTCGCGGCATTGACCATGATCGCCAGTTGGAACGACCTGCTTGTCCCTCTTGTCATCATTAACACTGACAAACTTTGGACCTTGCCTTTGGGCACAATGCAATTTCAAGGTCAATACGGACAGGATTTGTCGCTGGTTTCTGCGTTCGTTGCCCTCTCAGCAATTCCCACTATCATCTTCTACATCTTAGCCGAGCGACAAATCGTTTCCGGTCTCACTGCTGGTGCCGTGAAGGGATAACCTCTAAATGCCGCGAACTTTTCGGAACCCAATTCTGCAAGGCTGTTACCCTGACCCTTCTATTTGCCGGGTGGGGGATGATTATTACCTTGTAACATCCACGTTTGAATATTTCCCTGGATTACCGATCTTCCACAGCCGCGATCTGGTCCACTGGCGACAGATTGGGCATGTTCTTGACCGGGCCTCTCAGCTTCCACTTCAGGGCGTGCGCGCGTCCGGAGGTCTGTATGCGCCGACAATTCGTTACTCGGATGGCATTTTCTACGTGATCAATACTCTTGTTGATGGCAAAATAAAATCGGGTAACTTTATTATCACCGCGACAGACCCTGCAGGACCATGGTCGGAGCCGTTTTGGCTTGAAAATGCAGACGGTATCGATCCGTCCCTCTTCTTTGATGAAGATGGAAAATGCTGGTATGTCGGTACCCATTTGATTGAGAAGGGGCATTACCCAGGGCATACAGAAATCTATCTTCGAGAACTAGACCTGGAGAGCATGCAGTTGGTAGGCGAAGCGGTATACCTTTGGGATGGCGCGGTTAAGGGTGTTGTATGGGCAGAATCGCCACACATATATAAAACCAATGGATATTATTACCTGCTCATCGCCGAAGGCGGGACAGCCCATCATCATGCCGTGACGGTCGCCCGTAGCAAAAATATTACGGGGTCCTACGAACCAAATCGTGGCAACCCCATTCTTACCCACCGCCATCTCGGATTGGACTACCCCATCGTGGGAACCGGACATGCCGATCTTGTGGAAACGCAAAACGGCGAATGGTGGATGGTCTGTTTAGCCATGAGACCCTACGGTGGATATTTTTATAACCTCGGGCGCGAAACATTTCTGGTTCCCGTACGCTGGGAGGATGATTGGCCGATCGTCAACCCAGGTGTGGGAAAGTTGGACTTTGAATCGCGCGCACCGGATCTTCCCGAATATACCTGGAACGAGTCACCTGCTCGTGATGAGTTTGATCAGCCATCGCTCGCGCTTCATTGGAATTCTTTACGCACACCGGCCAGCGATTTCTCCACCCTCACCGAACGCTCCGGTTATTTGCGTCTGCATCTGCGTCCTGAAAGGTTGTCAGAAGAGACCAACCCCAGTTTCATCGGCAGAAGGCAACAGCATATCAATTTCCGTGCCAAGACCGCGCTCGAATTTTCCCCTATAAATGAAAACGAGCTTGCTGGTCTGATGCTGACACAAAACCATAATTTCCATTACTTGTTAGTCATAACGCAATCGAAGCAGCCTGTCATTCGTCTGATAAAACGCTCACATGGTTTGGAAGAAATACTTGCCGAACGGGACATCAGCGCTGCAACGATCTATTTGAAAGTGGAAGCAGATGGGCAATCATATAGCTTCTACTTTGCCGAGAGACCGAACGAATGGTGCACGCTGGCAAACAATGTGGATGGACGTATTCTCAGCACACCGGTGGCTGGTGGGTTTGTCGGCGCATATATTGCCATGGTCGCAAGCAGCAATGGGCAACCGAGTACCAACCACGCAGACTTCGATTGGTTTGAATATACTGGAATCGAATAACCTCTTTTGAAAACTTCCATTAGCCAGTTGACAGACTTGCTTTATGTTTAGGATTGAAATCTTGTCCACGCCTCAACGTTTTCTTGCTCTCTTGCTGTTTCTCTCAATAGCCCTGTCTGCCTGCGGATCGCCTTCCACGTCGGTACATCCTCCCGTGACTCAAACCGTTTCTCCCTCCACGCCTGTTCCGCTAAGACCCGCTTTCGAAACGGGAGTCTATCCGAATTTGTTCAGGGATTATCTCGGCAAAAGTGATGAGGAGATCCAGGCAAAGATTGATTCCGCCTTCGATCAACTCTTCTACGGTGATGACTCCAACGAACGTGTCTACTATCCCGTTGGCTCAGATATGGCATATATCTCGGATATTGCCAATGAGGATGTGCGCAGTGAGGGCATGTCCTATGGCATGATGATCGCTGTGCAATTAAATAAGAAGGAAGAGTTTGACCGTCTTTGGAAATGGGCGAAAACCTACATGTACCAAAAGGATGGCGGTTATAAAGGCTACTTCGCCTGGCATTGTAAAACAGATGGCACACAACTCTCGGCCAACCCAGCTTCAGATGGAGAAGAATGGTTCATCATGGCTCTCATGTTCGCCGACGGACGTTGGGGCAGCACTGAAGGGATCTACAACTACCGCGCTGAAGCGCAATCCATTTTGGATGTAACCTTACATTCCGACCAACTCGCCGGAGATCTTTCAACGAATCTATTTGACCCTGAAACAAAACAAGTGGTGTTCGTCCCTCAACTCGGAAAGAATTCCCAATTCACCGATCCATCCTATCACCTGCCCCACTTCTATCAACTTTGGTCACTTTGGGCAGACAAAGACAACGCATTCTGGGCAGATGCCGCAAAAATCAGCCGCAATTATTTGAAGACGACCGTCCATCCACAAACTGGACTTGCCCCAAATTATTCCTATTTTGACGGCAAGCCTTATGATGATGAATACAACGGTAACTTCCGCTATGATGCCTTCCGCGTCGGTGCGAACATAGGCGTAGACTATGCCTGGTTTGCCGCCGATCTCTGGGAAGTGGAACAATCCAACCGCCTGCTTGATTTTTTTGCCTCTCAAGGAATCGATGACTACAAAGCCGAATACCTGTTGACAGGCGAACCGCAGGTGGAACATCGCTCCCCTGGTTTGATCGCCACCAATGCCGTGGCCGCCCTCGCCGCAGACCGTGAAAAAGGGAAACCATTTGTACAAGCGTTGTGGGATCAGGAACTGCCAACTGGTAAATATCGCTATTATGATGGATTGCTTATGATGCTGGGCTTCCTACAGGTCAGCGGCAACTTTCGCATCTACGAGCCCGGTACTGCCCCAGAAGGACAGGTCTTCCCGACGCCCAAGCCCGAGATTGCTGGAAAGTTCATGCCATCGGCCGGGCACACCTTGTTGATGGTTGGACAGAATGTGAAAGGCATTGACTCGTACTTCGACGCAACGGTCACAGCTCCCGGTGGAATTGCTGTAAATGTGTCTTTGCAGCCGAAAACCTGGAGTGAACTCGATAACTTGGCAAAGAAATATCCAAAGAGTGTACTGTCCGTTGGTGTTGACGTACACAATTCGATTGATGACATCGCGGCAGGAAACGCCAACGCAGAGATTGACGCGCTGCTCGATGCGCTAGCAACCTACAACCGTCCTATCTTCCTGCGTTTTGGATATGGATTCGATGATCCAGCGAACACCTATACACCAGATGCGTATGTGTCAGCGTGGAAAAAGATCCATGAACGAATTCAGGCAAAGGGTGGTAAGAACGTTGCCCTTGTGTGGGAGTCTGTTTCCTGTGAAGAATCCAGCATCACAGAATGGTATCCGGGTGACGAGTATATAGATTGGATTGGAGCATCGTATTGTGACAAAGAGCCTATTAAGGGAACAATCCGCTTCGCGCGTGAACATTTCAAACCTGTGATGGTCACTATTGCACCCTTGAGTGCTACCACTGAACGGAGCAAATGGTTTGCACCATTCTTCCAATTTGTAAACGATAATAATGATACCGTGCGTGCGGTGACATATATCAACGAAGGGGATAGCCGTATCAATTTAAATGCTGACATTCTAAAAGAATGGAAGGACGAGACCAAACAGACGTCTTGGCTTCGTGCCAATCCATCCTTGTTCGACACGTTGGGATATATAGAATGAACTTATTTCGAAGGAGCATTTGATGAGTGTGACAAGCACATCGGAAAAACTTTTATATCTCGACACATCGTTGTCGTTTGCCGAACGGGCAAAGGACCTGGTGGGACGGTTGACACTGGAGGAAAAAGTGGGACTGATGAGTCATCCGGCGCATGGCATACCACGTCTGAACATCCCCGCCTACAACTATTGGAGTGAAGCACTCCATGGCGTTGCCCGCAACGGACGAGCCACTGTTTTCCCACAAGCCATTGCCATGGCTGCCACCTGGGACAAGGATTTGATTCGTCGCGTGGCCACCGCTATCAGCGATGAAGGGCGCGCCAAATACCACGCTGCGTTGAAGCGCAACGGATATACAGCGCAGTATCAGGGCTTGACCTTTTGGTCACCGAATGTCAACATTTTCCGCGATCCACGCTGGGGACGTGGCCAGGAAACCTGGGGAGAAGACCCGTTTTTCACAGGTGAGATGGCATCTGAGTTTGTGAAAGGTTTGCAGGGCGATGATCCAAAATATCTCAAAACGGCGGCATGCGCCAAACATTTTGCCGTTCATTCTGGGCCCGAGAAGGACCGACACTATTTCAACGCCATCGTGAGTAAGCGTGAACTGTACGATACCTACCTGCCTGCTTTTAAAAAACTTGTCACCGAGACCCATATCGAATCAGTGATGGGCGCGTACAACCGCACACTTGGCGAACCATGTTGTGCCAGCAAGCTGCTCATCAAAGATATCCTGCGCGGTGAATGGGCATTTCAAGGACACTATGTCTCAGATTGCGGGGCACTGACCGATATTCACCTCCATCATATGGTCACGAAAGATGCAGCCGAATCTGCTGCATTATCCCTGCGAAACGGATGTGATCTGGGATGCGACCATGTCTTCGAAGAGATCCCCGAAGCCATCGCGCGCAATCTCATTACCGAAGCCGATGTGGATTGCTCCCTCGAACGCACCCTTACCACGCGCTTCAAACTCGGCATGTTCGACCCCGAGGAGGAGGTTCCGTTCACATCCATTGGAATGGATGTAGTTGCCTGTGAGGAGCATCGTCAACTTGCTTATCGCACTGCCACACAAGCGGTGGTGCTGCTCAAGAACAAGGACAACATCCTCCCCATCAAGCCATCCACCAAGAAGATCTTCGTCACAGGACCCACTGCTGCCAGCCTGGAAGTGCTGCTCGGTAATTATTATGGCTTCAATGACAAAATGATCACCCTTCTCGAAGGCATCACCGGTCGTGTTCCCGAAGGCATGGGCATGGAATACCATTCCGGCGCGCCATTGAGACATTCCCGCGAGATCAAAGCAACATGGGCACCTGGCATGGCACAATCTGCCGACTTCACGATCGTCTGCGCAGGCTTTAATTCCTTTCTCGAAGGCGAAGAGGGCGAGTCGCTCCTTTCTCTGCAAAATGGTGATCGTGAAAGCATTACGCTCCCCCAAAGCCAGATCGATTACATCAAGGAACTTTCAATCCATGGCGCCCGCATTATCCTGGTTCTCACCGGTGGCAGCCCGATCGCGCTTGGCGAAGTGGAGGATATGGTGGATGCGATCCTCTTCGTTTGGTATCCTGGTATGGAAGGTGGTCGCGCTGTCGCCGACGTGCTCTTTGGTGACGTCTCGCCTTCGGGCAAACTCCCGCTCACATTTCCCAAATCGCTCGATCAACTTCCGGCCTTCAACGATTACAGTATGAACGGTCGCACCTATCGCTATATGACCGAAGAGCCGCTATATCCTTTCGGCTTTGGTCTGAGCTACAGCCGTTTTGAATACTCGGAATTACAGCTTAAGAAGTCGAGTCTTGCTCTTGGAGATTCGCTAAACATCAGCCTGACCCTGACCAACTGCGGCGAATCAGACTCAGCCGAGGTTGCCCAGTTCTACATCAGCGATCTCCATGCTTCGACTATTGTTCCACTCCATCACCTGATCGGTTTTGAACGTGTCTTCCTTAAGGCAGGTGAAAGCAAAACTTTAAACTTCACTGTCACACCTGAAATGATGTCGTTCTTCAATGATGATGGCAAGCTGACTATCGAGCCTGGCGAATTCCGTTTGGAAGTTGGCGGATGTTCCCCCTCCAAACGAGGACAGGATCTTGGCGCGCCGACCCCTGTCACTGCTATGTTTGAGATAAAATAATAAATGCAGAAGTCGTAGTGTCGAATAAAACTCCCGAAGAGATGGTATCTCTCCGGGAGTTTGCATCTTCAATGTTTACTACTATGGTCGATTTAAACAAGATCTGTTTGGGAATGTAAACTAACGTGAATAATGGATAAGCCAAAACCACTATCATGTCACCCTGAGGAAGCGGT
>CAZKSG010000223.1:0-6888 GCA_964555335.1 uncultured Anaerolinea sp. | reverse complement strand
CATCAATAAAAAAGCCACGGTGCGAAAGTGCACCGTGGCTTGAACGACACAGAAACGGGACCGTCAACGGTCCACAGGCGCACTCCGAGAAGGTAAATTGTGATGACCACCACGACGTACAACGGACAATCGAACCATGGAATGCGCTCCTTTCTTCAGGATTTTCGTACACTGGCAGTGTACAACAGGAGGAAAACAAAGTCAAGCAGGAATCTATCCGCCTGCGATCTTGACCTTATAGCCCATCTTTACCAGAGCCGCGGCGATCTTCTCACGATGCTCCCCCTGGATCTCGATCACATCGTCTTTGACGGTCCCGCCGCTGCCGCATACTTGCTTCAATTTCTTTGCCAGATCCTTCCGGTCGGCGTCAGAAAGGACAAGGTTCTTCACCAACGTCACTGCGCCGCCGTGTCGTCCTTTCGAGTCACGGTGCAGGTAGGCAGTCTGCTGGTTCGGCGGCAGCGATTTCACATTTCGAGATTGGCCCTGCTGTTTGCGCAGATCTCCCTGCTCCGAAGACCACACTGTTCGCGATTCATTCTTTGCCATGCAAGCCTTCCTTGTTCAAGATGTTCGCCACCAACGTCAATGGATGAACGGCCTTTGTCCCCGTCCCCTGCTCGATCTGCATGCGGCAGGCAGCGCCGGAGGAGACAACTGCCCCCTCCGTCTCTAAATCCGAAATGGATGTTTTCTGTGACAACCGAAGATCTTCTTTCAGATTTGGAAGAGGCTGGGAAGGGGCTCGCAATAATGGAAACAATTTCAACTCTCCCACTTTCATCGAGAGATCATAATGCTCGGCTTCGTAACCAAACGTACCTGCCATGCCGCAGCAACCTGTATCCAGCAACTCCACTTCGTACCCGCAGGATTTCAGCAACTCGATCGTGGCATTCGTGCCGGAGGCAAGCCCATCGGCAGCAGGTCCTTCTGCCCGCTGGTGACAATGTGGATGGAAACGTATCTTCGTATGTGAAGTATCTTCCATCTCTTGTTTGTTTTCATTAGTGCCTACACGCAGAGCGTTGAACGGTTCAGAGCGTAGGAGGAACTCATCCAACAGCCAAACCTTCCCGGCACGTTGGGCAATCTCCTCCTTACGCTCAGAAAGCAGATCCATGTAATCATTCTTGAAACAATAAATCTCCGGCGGTTCGATGCCGACGATCATCGCCTCACGCACCGGGTCGATCTGATTCAGCGCATCGAGCACTTTCCCCGCATGACGGCGTGCTTCGGTTATAAATCCTTTTGAGAGAAAGGAAGCGCCCGCTCCCAATACAGGCAGCACCTGCACGTTATACCCGCACTGCGACAGGATATCGAACGCCGCCTGTTCCACCTTTGGCTCAATGTAACGCGAGAACGGGTCAGACAAATAAATGAGTTTCCCTCCGTGTTTCGGTGCATCAGTGGCTTTCCATACTGCTCGTTCGCTCGAAAATTTCGGAAATGGACGTTTCGCAGTGATACCCAACACCTTCGCGAACAAATCCTTTATCGCCGGGATCTCCATCATCGCATTCGACAACGATGCCAGCGACGAAGCAAACCCTGCTGTGAGATGGAAATACCCAAAAACATAATCACGCAATTGTCGCGGGTGAGTCTTGTAATATTCCGATTGAAAGGCAAACTTCAACTTCGCCATGTCCACACCGCTGGGGCATTCCGCTTTGCAGCCTTTACAGGCAAGACAGAGATCAAGCGCCTGTGCGGCAGCCTTCACCTTGGCAGGGTCATAGGATGACAGACCATGAACAACAGACGATGGCTTACGAATCATGGCTCGTAAAAGGTTTGCCCTGCCCCGCGTTGAGTGCATTTCCTCCCGCGTCGCCTGATACGACGGGCACATCACGCCGGTATCCTTGCGGCACACACCCTGTCCGTTGCACTGCTCAATGGCTGTATCGAATCCGCCCTGGCTGGTGAACGATAGAGTTGTATTCCAGACTTGCGCTTTATAGTCAGAACCATAACGCAGGTTCGTATCCATCTTCGGCGCATTCAGGATCTTTCCCGGGTTGAGCAGGTTATCGGGGTCGGCAGCCTTCTTCAGCATGCGCATCGCATCCATCAGCTCAGATCCATACGTGCGTTCAAGATATTCGGAGCGAGCCAATCCATCACCGTGCTCGCTGCTCATCGCGCCGCCAAGCCGCACGGTCAATGCGAACACATCTTCGCTGATCGAGCGCAGATCATGCGTACCGCGTTCTGTCTTCAGATCCAATATGGGACGAATGTGCAAACATCCCGCCGAAGCATGAGCATAAATACCGCCTTCGGTTCCATGCGCCGATAGAATCTTCTCGATCTCACGCACAAAATCGCCGAGGCGATCCACAGGGATGGCACAGTCTTCCACGAATGCAACAGGACGAGCCGACTGCGGGCGTGAGTCCAGAAGTCCCAACCCCACTTTGCGGACATTCCAAATGCGGGTCTGATCCTCTTTCGACTCAGCGATCGTCAGAACGTCCCCCACTTTCCGTGCCGCCTCTTTCAACACCGACGGCTGGTCGCCGCTAAACTCAACGACCAGCAGCGCCGCCGGGTCCCCAATCACCCATCCCATCTGACTTGCATACGCCGGGACACTGCGCGCCTGCCGGATGATGAAACGCGGGATCAACTCAACCGCAGACGGATGATGTGTGAGCAGGCGCGGCACATCATCACAGGCATCGGCAATGCTTTGATATGGCAACACCGCCAGAACGGTATGTCTGGGTTTGTCAACCAATCGCACAGTAGCGCGCTGGATAATGGCTAACGTCCCTTCACTGCCGGCGAGGAGAGGCGTCAGGTTCAGGGTATCAGGTGTCAGATGTGGAGGGTAGGGGCCATCCCATTGCGAAGGCTTGGTGGCAGACCAGGGCAATAGATAGTTAAGACGATAGCCTGCAGAGTTACGCCATGAACGCGGCCAGTTTTTGGCAATAGCTACTGAATATTTCTCGCGGATCTGAAGAGCAGAAGAATGAAGATTTGAGATAAGAGAATTATCGAGAGTACTTTTCTCTCCGAGAGTGCCGAGGCTTCCATCGGCCATGAGGACATCGGCAGACAGCAGATGGTCAGCGGTCATGCCATAGGTGAGCGAGTGTGCACCGGTCGCATTGTTGGCGATCACACCGCCCATCGTGGCGCGTTCTGCAGAAGCAGGGTCGGGGCCGAACATCAAGCCGTGTTTGGCCGCAGCCGCATTAAGTGTGGAAAGAACGACGCCCGGCTCCACGGTGGCAGTTTTCGCTTCTACATCCATCGCAAGGATGGAATTCAGCCAGCGCGAACAATCTAGAACTACGGCATCGCCAATCGCCTGCCCCGCCAGGCTCGTCCCCGCACCGCGCGGCAGGATGGGAATCTTATATTTCGCAGCCAGTTCCACCGCAGACTGAAGATCTTCCTGTGTTTTGGGAACAACAACTCCGCGCGGCTCGATCTGATATATCGAAGCATCGGTACTATACAGAATACGGGAGGCGAGATCGTTACGAATATCGCCGCTACATTTCTTGCGTAGTTCTTCAGTAAATTCAGGAGAGAGCGACATTGAAAAAGAAAGTGTCTGGTGAGACTATACGAGATGAGATCATCGAGGCAGGTCGTGTTCAGCGAGCGACTCGAGAAGCTCATCCTTCATCGTCCTGGCGACACTTGGCGCCTTCGGAAAAAGATCGATCAATTCCTCAGGATCCTCCTGGGTATTGTAGAGTTCGAACTTATCCATGTATTCCTCATACCCGTGATAGTAGACGAGCTTATACGGCCCATTCTGCATCGCAAAGGTGCCAATATGCAAATGACCAAAGGCGGATGACCGGGCGGAGACCATGGAGAAGATCGAACGCGATGTATCCTCCACGCCGCCAAAACCAGGGAGCAGGGTCCCATCTACATTCTGTGGGACATCTTTTCCGGCAAGGGTGAGCAAGGTAGGCAACAGGTCCACATTGCTGGTGCGAGTATGAATATCCACCCGGTCCGTCTGCCCGGGAACCCGGATCAGGAGTGGAATATGAATGACATCCTCAAACATAAGAGGTCCGCCATGACCATCCGTCCCACGTTCGAACAACTCACCATGGTCAGAGGTCACGATCAGAATGGTATTCTCCAGCAGCCCATCCTGCTCCAGTCGTTTGATCAGATTCCCAAATTCGCGATCGACATTGGCGATATAGCGGTTGTATTTCTGTCTTTGCATCAAGAGGGAACGGGTTGTAAGGTCTTCAGACAGGGGGTGCAGTGGTTTCTGCACAGGCTTGTACTTGTCTTTGAAAAGATCCATGAACTCCACACGCGGCCGATAGGGGTCGTGCGGGGAGAAGAGGTGATAATAATTGAAATAAGGCAAAGGCTGCGATGCGCTGGCCTTGATTTCCTCGAACACACCAGCAAAGACATCCTCCAGGCGGAATAGAATATTCACACCCTCAATGCTTGGGAGACCCTTCGGATATTCCGGAAATTTATCAGTGTACTCACTGCCACGATACAGGTTGTACACCGTGTTCAGGTAACCTGTAACCAAATTTCCCGGAAGGTCAGGGATCAAATGGGTTGTAAAGTCGTCGAACAAGAAGGGAAGCAGCGTCTTCTCCCGCAGGAATCGATCGATAAAGGAGCGTGAGCCGGTAAGACTAAATGCAGATGGCGGAAGGTTCTTCTCTACATTGTGAGCAAACTGTTTCATTAGGACGTTTGCCCAGCCGGTCTGCGCAAAAGAGACTTTGTAATAGTCATCCCCGAGTAACGCAAAAAGGTTTTGATCCACATAGTCGCGCCGGACAAGTCCGCCCTGCGTTTGGGCACGATGCTTCCAGGGGAACATGCCCATGAACAGAGAGGCCGTAGCCGGTGTTGTAAAATTTCCACCAGAGTAATGTGAATGATAGACTGTGGCTCGTTGGGCAAACTTTTCCAGATGAGGGGTTGTTTCGCGAGGATAGCCATAGAGCGACAGATGTCTGGCAGACATCGTATCGAACAACAAAATCAGGATATTCGTTTTTCCGACGTTCTGTAAGCGTGTTCCCAGGGAAGACAACGCTGCCGATGCAGAAAAGACTCCTGCCAATTTAAGAATCTCGCGGCGTGAAAGTTTTGTCATTTTACGCTCCCAGGATAAATCGTATCGTAATCACGACAAACCCCAACGCAGACAAGGGAATTAGAAGGAATAGAAATACGGTTGTACGGTCTGCAAAGCCTTCAACCGCTTTTACCGTCAGGCGGAATTTTGACGACATCCAGGTCAATATCAACGTCACCCAGAACGCGTAGAACCACCAACGTTTGAATGAACGCATGAACGAAAGACGCATCGCTACAACTTCGGAATTGAGATACAAATGCAGCATCATGGACACCAGGATGCAAAGAACAATGACAGTCCCTCGAACCACAAAGTGATCTTTCAAGATGTTTCCCGGCAGGATAAAACACAAACTCAATAACCCACCAATGACAAGAAGCGCCTCCAGAAAATCGAAAACCATGAGATAGGAGATCATCGAGGTGATCTCCCAAAATGTCAGATTGCTCAACCATGCATTGAGTTTCCAGCTAATACTCACGATTGTCCAACTGTAGAGGATCAGGCATACAACAGAAAATACCAATACAATACTATTAAAGTCTGGAAGTCGGGATGAGAGTGTCTTACGAAGGGCGGACATCATTAGGCGCCATCCTGATTCGATTTTCTTTGATGAACCACTACAAGTGTATTCATTGAGACGCATTCCTCATGCATGTGATGAGTTCATGTGATGAGTTCATGTACTGAGACATCGTCCGTCCCGCTGCAAATCCTTCGCTTGTTAAAGCTGAACCTGAGCAAATGACCCAGGTTCAGCGGGACGTCGGTAAATTTTACCACCCGCCCGTGTCGAAGCCGGCGCTATCGGTACGGTTCATCTGCTACGGACATGGCACTAAGCAGTTGATCTTTAAGCTGCTTTGTCACAGATGAATTATTCCTGGCCACATCTTTGATCTCGTCAGGGTCGTCTTGAATATTGTAGAGCTCGAATGCCTCCGGGTATCTTTCGTATCCCTTATAGTAGATGAGCTTATACTCTCCCTGTAACAGGGAAAATGTGCCTTTTTGTAATGGGGCAAAAGCAGATGCCTTTGGCGAGTACATGGAATAGAGAGTGCGATTCGGATCTTCCTGACCGCCAAACCCTGGCAGTAATACACCATCGACATTCGAAGGAATATCCTTGTCAAACAACGCGAGAAGAGTTGGAAGCAGGTCGATAGTGCTGGTGGGTGTATGGATATCCACGCGTTCAGACTGCCCAGGCGCTCGAATGAGAAGCGGAATACGAATGACCGACTCGAACAAAAACGGCACCGCGTGCCCGGTGGTGGCGCGCTCGAACAAATCCCCATGATCGGAGGTGACGATAACGTACGTGTCATCCAGCAGCCCATCACTTTCCAATTTTGTCATCAAGAGACCGAACTCATGATCCACCTGGGCGATATAGCGATCATACATTTGTTGAAGGGGCACCAGATTTCGATAGACGGTATCATTCTGGCTGAGGGGATGCTTGGGTTTCCGCAAAGGCTTGTAATCATCTTCGAACAGCCCCATGAAATCACGACCCGGCCGGTAGGGGCTATGAGGTGCAAACAGATGATGGTAACTAATGTGAGGGCGGGTGCCTGCATATGCGTGCTGAATCTCCTGAAAAACGCCGCTGAAAACATCCTCCAATTGAAATGCGACGCCATTATCTGCAATAAAAGGCATCCCCTCCGGATATTGCGGGAAACCTGTCTCATAATAATCGCCAGTCCATAATTGCTCGGCCAGATTGAGATAATTTTCCAGAAGAGTCTGTTGAGCAAAAGCTT
>CAZKSG010000222.1:0-6996 GCA_964555335.1 uncultured Anaerolinea sp. | reverse complement strand
TACCGCGAAGGTGTGCGTGCGTTCTTGAACAACGCTTCTGATATCGAAGTTGTCGATGAAGCCAACAACGGCGATGAAGCCATTACCAAAGCCAAAGAACTTGAGCCGCACGTCATCCTCATGGATCTGAAAATGCCGGGTATCAACGGCATCGAAGCCACGCGGCGCATCCATGAAACGAATCAGAAAGTGGGTGTGTTGGTGTTGACCATGTTTGACGATGACGATTCCGTTTTCGCGGCGATGCGCGCGGGCGCGCGCGGGTACCTGCTCAAGGACGCGGATAAGGATGAGGTTGTACGGGCAATCGTCGCTGTGGAAAGAGGCGAAGCGATCTTCAGTCCCGCCATCGCCCAACGCATGATCCAATATTTTTCCGCACCGTCCGCTGTGGCTGGTAAAAAAAGTCAACCCGACGAATTCGCCGAGTTGACCGAACGGGAATTGGAAATTTTGAATTTCATCGCGCAAGGCGATAACAACAACACGATTGCCAACAAACTTTCGTTGAGCGGCAAGACCGTGCAAAATTATGTTTCGAGTATCTTGCTAAAACTCCAAGTCGCTGACCGCTCACAAGCCATCGTTCGCGCACGCGAGGCGGGGTTGGGAAAGCACGATTAGTCAATTACCCCATCATCAACTTCGGACGATATTGCAGCGCCTCCGCCAGATGTGGTGAAAGAATTTCTTCACTCCCCGCCAGATCCGCGATCGTGCGCGCGAGTTTGAGGATACGATGATACGCCCGCGCCGACAAATTGAGCTGACTCATAGCCGCCCGCATCAAACTCTGAGCTTCGTCCTGCAGCTTGCAAAATTGCCTTATCTCCCCGACACGCATATCGGCATTGCAAATAATATCTGATTTGCTATTTGAGAAACGTTTTTGGTGAATGTCTCTCGCAGCTTGCACGCGCTTGCGAATTGACTCGGATGATTCTCCCAAACGATCCCCACTTAACTTCTCGTAATCTACTCGTGGAACTTCAATGTGGATATCGATGCGATCTAGTAAAGGACCGGAGATGCATTTTTGGTATTTGATCACCATGCTTGCGCACAGGTGCAGGGCTTTTGCGCATCGCCATAGAATCCGCATGGACAGGGATACACACAATCGGACATATTTTTCGTGCTCGTTCACAAAGAAAGGAGTTCTCCTGAAGGCATTTCTAAATAAATCCGTTTTGAGGAGCGTATTTTTCCATGCAAATTGGACCTAATATTCTCCAATTAATGGTGTTTCCTACACCATACCATTATTCGTCGGAAGGAAAGAAACAGTTATGCATATTATTTGTACTGTTTTCATTTTCCAGAGAGTGTCCTTCCGACGGCTTTTGCAACTCCTTCTGTGGAGCCGAAACAACTTGCATATGTGACGAGAATATTGTTGTTGAACAGTTTCGTCCATTCATCCTTTGTCAGCGAATGATGTGAATCGAGCCAGGCACGGAACGAGCCGTGTTCTTTCTGTAACTGGACAACCTTCTGCGCGTTGACGATTGCCGCATTCACTTTGAGTCGGTTGCGAATAATACCTGCGTCGTTAAGCAACCGGTTAACATCCCTTTCACCATATCGCGCCACTTTGGCAATATTGAAATTGTGATATGCCTTGTGGAAGTTTTCCGCCTTTTTCAGAATGGTGATCCAGGAAAGCCCAGCCTGGTTGATCTCAAGAATGAAACGCTCGAACAAGAGGTTGTCATCAGTCAACGGGAAACCATATTGTGTATCATGATAGGTTACATTGTATGTATCTTCCGGATGTGTGATGCAATATTCGCAGTAGGTCATAAACTTATCTCCATGATGGGCAGAACCCGTGACTGGCCAGCTACATCGGCGCGACGTTCGCCAACTTTCCGCATTCCCATTCTTTCATAAAAACCCATTGCGTTGGGATCCGCGTCAAGTTGAAGAGTCTTGTAACCATGCAGGCGCGCCAACTCCGTTGCGTGCAGGAATAACATTTTGCCAATACCTTTACCGATGAACTCAGGCGTAACCCACAAATTTTCCAACGAGATTACATCATTGGAGGCTAACAATGTGTAGAAGCCAACCGGATGTCTGTCCATCTCCGCGACCCAGCCTTCATTCGTTTCGAAATAATCAGGCGTAAAAGTCAATTGCGGAGTCCAGATCTCGATCCAGCGTTCAGGGTAACCCCAATGACGTTTTGCCGCAAGTGCAATGGCCGTCAAAGCATCTGCATCTTCAGGAATCGCACGGCGCACATAAATCATTCTGCAAATTTATATAAATAGAAATTCCCAGCAAAAGAATTACCCAACAACCCGTATTTCACGCGGCATATCTGATAAAACATCCGCACCAGTTTCGGTGATGACTACATTGTCTTCAATGCGCACACCGTTTCGGCCGGGCAGGTAAATACCTGGCTCCACAGTGAAGGCCATGCCGGGCTCGAGCAATTGCATATTGTCGCCGCGCATGTACGGCTCCTCATGTCCCTCCATGCCGATGCCATGGCCTGTGCGATGTGTAAAGTACAAGCCATAGCCAGCCTGCTCGATCACATCGCGTGCGGCTTTATCCACTGCCGCGCATGGAACGCCAGGCTTGCCCGCCTTACGTCCTGCTGCGTTTGCATCCTGCACGATCTTGTGGATCTTCTTATATTCGTCATCGACTTCGCCGACGGCAAATGTGCGCGTCAGGTCAGAGATATAACCGTCATAGGCAGCACCCCAATCGATCACCAAAAGATCGCCCATCTGCAATTTGCGTTCACTGGGAGACGCATGCGGATTGGCCGCATTGGGTCCCCCCGAGATGATCGGAGCGAAGGGAAGTTCGGGCTCGGAGCCGTGCTTTAATAATTGTGTCACCAATTCAGCGGCGATCTCTTTTTCGGCCATCCCCACTTTGATGGACAGAAGTGTCGCTTCGCACGCATCCTGCGCAATCTTTACCGCACGGCGCATCGCATCCACCTCGGGTTTGTCCTTTCGCAAACGCAAGCCCGAGAGTACGTCACTTGCATCGGGATAGTCTGCTTCGGGAGCGCCGTCGCGCACATAGCGGAATTCCAGCAAACGGAGTTGACGCGGCTCGACGCCGATGCGCTTCCCTTCCAAGCCGAGAGTCTGGGTGGCCTTGCGAAACACACTCCCCCATTCTGCCGGATTCTCCGGGTACGCAAAAACCTGAAGTTCATACGGCAGGGAGGCGACCTTCTGCAGTTCAAGCTCAGGCAGAACAATAACAGGTGTCTGATCTTTCGCAAATAATAAAACAACGGGACGTTCCATCAAGTGGAATTGCAGCCCGGTAAGATGTGTCAGTGTAGGACCCGGATTCAAGATAACAGCATCCAAGCCGGAGGTCCGAAGGGAAATGTTGAGTTTGTCAAAGCGGGACTGAGTCATAAGGTCTCCTTGAGATGAGCGTTGCAAAGATCAACTGCTATTCCAATGTATGATTCTTCTTTGAAAAGAAATATAAAATCCAGTCAACAACCACAGGGAACAGGGTATCGAACGTGGTGATGACACGGAACCACCACGGAATGACCAGGCTGCGGCGCGGATGTTTGGCAACATCCACCACGCGACGGGCCACATATGCGGAGGTCATACGCAGATCGATGAGCTTATTGATCGCATCACGGATGCGGTTCTTTCGCAAATGTGTTCCAAACTCGGTTGCCGCTGGACCAGGGTAAATACCTGACACCTTAATGCCAAATGGAGAGACTTCCCGGCGCAACGCATCGGTGAAAGCCCGCACCCCATATTTGCTGGCAGAATAGGTGGTAATCAAAGGAGAAGCGATCAAGCCCGCGATCGAAGCCATGTTGATAATATGACCCGAGCCGCGGTCCAGCATGTCAGGCAGCACCGCGCGTGTAACCAGGATGGTTCCAGTGAGGTTCACATTGATCAGTGTCTCAATGTGTCGCTCGGGGTCTAGTTCTTCGAACCAATCCATGGCACCAAAGCCGGCGTTATTGAAGAGGATGTCGATACGCTCATACAGATCGAGCGCAGTCTGTACCATCACATCGATCTCCGCACTACTGTTTACATCCACAGGAATGGCAATCGCTTCCCCGCCTTCGCTCTGGATATCGGCAGCCAGCTGCTGTAATCGTTCGAGCCGACGCGCCGCCAGTACAACCCGGCACCCCTCCTTTGCAAAGAGGCGTGCCGCATCTTCGCCGAAGCCGGAGGATGCACCCGTGATGAGAACTACTTTTCCTTGAAGTGTGTTCGCCATGAAGTCCGCCAGTGGAATCGTATCATGAAAAACGCAAAACGGAGCTCGTTTTGCGTTTCCCTGCACTCTATTTTAACCGGTGACAGTCGCTTGAGAAATACTTGTCACTTGAGCTTCATATCCTCTTCGTGATAGGGTGCAAACGCGTTCGCCTGTGTGCGGTCTGAAATTCCGACAAAATGAGAATTCAGGAATACAGAGAATCCCATGATTCTGGGCAGAAAGAGACTGCGGCGTGGTCGCTTGGCGAGCATCACAATACCGCGCGCCACATCATCAGGTGTTACTCTTAGCCATTCAGGCGTGACAAATCGTTTCTTTGCTTTGTTTTCGCCCATGTGCTTCTGAAATTCCGTGGCAGCGCTACCAGGATATACCGTGGAGACCTGCACACCAAAAGGAGATGTCTCACGGCGCAAGGCCTCAGAAAACCCGCGCACGCCGAATTTAGCAGCCGAGTAGATCGAATATAGCGGAGGCGCAGCCCAACCGGCAATGGAGCACATATTGATGATGTGCCCGTTGCGCTGTTTGTACATTTGCGGCAGGACGGCGCGAGCCGTCCATATCACGCCGAGCAGGTCCACCGTGATCTGCCCCTGAATATCCTTGATCGGGTCCAGCGCTTCGAACCAATCCAACCGACCAAAGCCTGCATTATTGAAGAGAATATCAATGCGACCATACGCATCCAGTGCGGATTTGACCATCGCGTCGACCTGCGTCGGCTGGCTGACATCCATAGCGACAGGCAGTGCCTCGCCGCCCATGCCACGGATTTCACCTGCTAACTCATCCAGTCGTTCAAGCCGTCTCGCGGCAAGGACAACTTTGCATCCCTGCTGAGCAAACAACGTTGCCGCCGACGCGCCAAATCCCGATGACGCCCCCGTAATAATAACGACTTTACCCTTTAACGATGGCATGGGCTCCTCCAATGAGTAAAAAAATGCGTAATACGAATACGTATTACGCATGACAGAGTCAAACGGGGTTATTCGCCTTCGTCCTGATTCTCATCCTTCGCCTGTCGCCTTGGGCGGGGTGGCTCGATCACTGCCTTGGGCGATAGTGCAATTTGCAGCACCTCGTCCATGTGTTTGACCGGGATGATCTTCAGTTCAGACTTTGCGGTCTTGGGCAGGTCATGCAGATCCTTGAGATTCTTTTCTGGCAGGATAATGGTCTTCAAGCCAGCACGATGGGCAGCCAACACTTTCTCACGCACGCCACCGATCGGCAGGACACGTCCGCGCAGGGTGATCTCGCCGGTCATGCCGACATGCCGATACACGGGACGTCCTGTCAATGCAGAGACAACCGCCGTCGCCATTGTAATGCCTGCAGATGGCCCATCCTTCGGGATGCCGCCCTCCGGCATGTGGACGTGGATATCCATGCGTTCGAACACATCCAGGTCAATGTTCAACTGTTGAGCACGGGATTTGATGTACGTCAACGCCGCCTGGCCCGATTCTTGCATCACTTCGCCCATCTGACCGGTCATCTGCAAGCCGCCTTTGCCTTCCAGCACGGCAACTTCCACAGGCATGATCTCGCCGCCATTCTCGGTCCAGGCCAGGCTCGTGACTACACCCACTTCATCAGACGATTCCGCTTCCGGCTGGAAGATCTGCTGTGGGCCCAGAAATTTCTCGATGGATTCTGGTGTGATGACCGTTGGATACTTACGTCCCTCGGCTTTCATGCGCGCGACCTTGCGACAGACTCGCCCGATCTCGCGCTCCAAATTGCGGACACCTGCCTCATACGTATACTCCCGTATGATCCGGCGAAGCGCGTCGGGTTCAAAAACAAGGTGGAGTTCATCCACGCCGTTCTCTTCGATCTGGCGCGGAATTAGATAACGAGTCGCAATTTCGAGTTTCTCTTCCTCGATGTAGCCAGGGAACTCGATTACTTCCATACGGTCCAACAACGGTGCTGGGATATTACCCAGATTGTTCGCTGTTGTAACGAACATGACCTTTGAAAGGTCAAAGGGCAGTTCAAGATAATGATCGCTGAATGCAAAATTCTGTTCCGGGTCGAGAACTTCCAGCATCGCCGAGGCAGGATCGCCGCGAAAATCGGAATACAACTTGTCGATCTCATCCAACATGAATAGCGGATTACTCGTCCCCGCGCGTTTCATGGTCTGGATGATACGCCCCGGCAATGCACCGATGTACGTACGGCGGTGTCCGCGGATCTCAGCTTCATCGCGCACGCCACCCAATGAGACGCGCACAAATTTCCGTCCCAGCGATTCGGCGATGGAACGTCCCAATGATGTCTTGCCGACGCCGGGAGGTCCAACAAAACACAAAATTGGCTGGCGCTCCTTCTTCGGTTTCAGCGAACGCACAGCGATATATTCAAGGATTCGTTCTTTTGCTTTCTTGAGCCCATAGTGATCGCGTTCCAAGGTTTTTGCCGCATTCTTGACGTCGAGATTATCGGGCGAGAAATTTGCCCAGGGCAGATCCACGATCCAGTCGATATATGTGCGAATGATTCCCACCTCAGGCGCCATCGGCGGCATCTGGTTAAGGCGTTCCAATTCTTTCAGTGCCACCATGCGCGCTTCTTCGGGAAGATTCGCGGCCTCGACCTTCTTCTTTAACTCTGTTGCATCGCGTGTGAAGATATCGCCTTCGCCGAGTTCATTCTGAATCTGGCGCATCTGCTCGCGCAGATAGAACTCGCGCTGGCTCTTATCCACTTCGCTTTGCACCTTCGAGT
>CAZKSG010000221.1:0-7055 GCA_964555335.1 uncultured Anaerolinea sp. | reverse complement strand
TACCTTTTCGCTGATCAATTCCTTCAGCGTCGTTCCCAAGCGTGTGATCCCTTCACGGATCGTTTCAGGTGACGAATACGAGAAATTGAGGCGCATTGTATTCTTTCCGCCACCGCGCGGATGGAAGGCTTCACCCGGAACAAAGGCGACCTTCTTCTCAATGGCATGTTTCAAGACTTCGGCTGAATCCATGCCCTCGGGCAGCACCCCCCACAGGAACATGCCGCCATGCGGTTTGCTCCACGTCACGCCGTCCGGGAACATTTCCTCCATCATCTCGACCATTACATCCCGGCGTTCCTTGTAGGTCGCGCGGATGGTCTTCACATGCTCATCGAGGAAGCCGCCTTTGGCCACTTCATAGGCAACAAATTGGTTGAAGGATGCGGTGTGCAGATCCGCCGCCTGCTTGGTCATCACCAGCTTGCGGATCACTTCCGGCGGGGCAATGACCCAGGCAAGGCGCAAGCCAGGGGCGAGCAGTTTCGAGAAGGTGCTCAGGTAAATGACATTGCCGCTGTAATGGCCGCCATTGGGACCGCGGAATTCACTATCCAGCGAAACCACCGAAGGGATATGCTCACCCTCATAACGCAGTTGACCATACGGGTCATCTTCGACGATGGGTACACCGTACTTGTCAGCCAGTTCTACAAGTTGCTTGCGCCGCTCCAGGCTGAGGGTCGAACCGCTTGGGTTTTGGAAATTGGGGAGGACGTAAATGAACTTCGGTCCGATGCGAAGTGCTGCTTCCAGTTCATCCACGATCATACCGTTCTCATCGGCGCGGACCGGGATGTACTGCGCGCCGTAGGCATTCCATGCCTGCAATGCGCCGAGGTAGGTGGGCGATTCGACGACGATGTAATCGCCGCGGTTTAGGAATAACCGTCCGATGAAATCCAGTGCCTGCTGCGAACCAGATGTGATCAGGATGTTGTCTGCGGTTACTTCCACGCTGTAGCGGGCAGTGTGCCGCGCGATCATTTCGCGCAGCGGGAGGTAGCCTTCCGTGGTGCTGTATTGCAAGGCCTGCGGACCGAAGTGGTCGAGCACATAATTGCATGCCTCGCGGAATTCATTGAGGGGGAACACTTCCGGTGCCGGCAACCCGCCTGCGAACGAAATGATATCGGGTTGTTCTGTGAACTTTAACAGTTCGCGGATGACCGAACTTCCCATCTTCTGCATACGGTGAGCATATCGATACTCCCAGGGTGTCTGCATTTTTTCTCCTTGAGAAAGAATAAAAAAAGCCTGACAGGTATACGGGTACCTGTCAGGCGTACTGACCACGAAGAACGAGAATGTCACGAAGGACTATCGCCAAAACTCGTAACATGACTTTCTTATCTTACTTAGATTCTAACCAATATGCAATTGACAATTGACCTGTTCTTAATATGATTTGGGGAACTGTAAGGTTTAAGATATAGTATCAAGGAAAAATCGATGAAATTGCCTGCTCAACTAACTGATGAAGAGTACTGTTATCTGACAACAAAAGGACGCGTCACGGGACGTCCGCATCAGATCGAGATCTGGTTCGGGACCCAGGGCGGTTCCCGAATATATCTAATGGCAGGGGATCACCGCTCCGATTGGGTGCTGAACTCGCTCAAAGAACCCGCGGTGACCGTGCGAATCGGCCGTCATTTCTTTCATGGCAAGGCTGGTATCGTGAAAGATGAAAAAGAAGAGATGACCGCACGCTATCTACTGGCAGAAAAATATCAGGAATGGGAGGAAGGGCGAACGCTCAGCGATTGGGCGCGGACTGCGCTGGTGGTGGGAATCGACCTGTCACTGCCGGAAAGAGAGTGATGTATGGATACGAGCTCCCTGCTTGGCGTTTGGACCGGTACCGTTCACAACAGCAACGGCTGGGATATGAGAATCACAATATCGGTTCTCCAGCCCTTCGAGATCGGTGATACCCTGGGCATCTTCGACATTCCACTAATTCCCTGCTCTGGCACGTTTCGGGTCATCAATATCCGCGGGCATGTTTTAGACCTGCAGGCTGAAAACCGTCAGGGGGAGTGCGGCGAGGCGGATTCAGATACGCTTGAAGTACTCCCCGATGGAACGATGAAATATATTTCCAAAGGCAAAGGCTGGGAAACAAAGGGGATCTTGCGCCGAACAGCAAGACCTGAGATCTTGGGATGACGTTCAGGCTGATGGAAAAGACATTTTTCCTCATGGAATAGGCGTTGAACCTTCACGGAAATTGTTGTACACTGACCACAGAGTGCATGTGTGGGTGGGCTTGGGTGAACGAAGGTTGAAATGAAAACCTATCACAACGAAAAACATGGATTCGAGATCGATATTCCAGAAAACTGGTCGCCGCCACCGGCGATCGCTTATACGATTGCGAGCATTATGTCTGGTCCAATGCCACCGGGCCTGGAGAAAGATGTGTTTCAATATGGTTGTGCGCAAGAAGCCTTTAACTTCGAGATCGCGCCCCTCTTTCCGGAACCGCTTTTGGAAGATACAGACCGGGAATTCCTGTTGTTTGCCCGGGATCGTGGTTATACCAATCTGGTTTTAGGCAGGATCCTGGCGGCTGGCAAGGAACACGTCTGCGCCAGTTATTACATCAACGACAATATGGGGAAACGCTGGAACAAAAAATATATGCTTGTATTCGGGGGAGTGGAATTCGCGATCACGGCTACCTGTAACGATCCGCAGTTCTTTGCAGCCAGAGAAAAAGACTGGGATGCCATGATACAGACGTTTTATCCACTCAAGCCTCACACTGAATTATCGAATACGACGAACCGGGATGAGCGTCATTTGCAACAAAGGAGGGAGATCACCGAAAGACGAATGGAAATGCGGGACACCCTGGGAGACCTGTATGCCAAAGGCTATGACGCGGTAAGTGTTGGAGATTATCGGAAAGCACGGCAACTTCTGGAACAGTGTTTGCAGGAAAACCCCAACCATGTTCTGGCACATAAGGAATTGGCGATTGTTCTGGAAAAACTTGGGGATATGATGGGAGCCTTGCACCATCGGAGAGAAGTAAAGCGCCTCGCGCCGAATGACGTTGTCAATAACGCCAACCTGGATCAACTCCTCGCCCGCAGCGGGAGAAAAACGGAGGCAATGCGAGACATACAGTCCATGTTAAAGATGGTGCCGGGACACCCTGTTTACAAGGAGGTGGAGAGGAAGCTCAAACGATCCAGTCTGCCCAACTATAGGACGATGTTCATCAGTTCACTGATCTGTCTGCTTTTAACCGATATGAGTTTCTTTTTCCCAGAAAATTTTGCTATCAGGAATGTCGGCTGTATGAGTTTGATGATGCTGATGCCGACATGGGGTGTCTGGGTTTCCGGCCCTTGGGTGGGGATTCCCAAAGCACTGTCTGCGGTTCTTGCTGTGGGTCTGTATCTTTTCTTTCTCATCCATGCCTGGTGAAAGCCCTTTTGGAAGATCGTTCCATCAAAGTAAAATCATCATATGAGCCTGTATTTCATACGGCATGGCGAAAGTGAAGCCAACGTCCGACATGTGATCTCCAATCGTGAGAGCCCATTCCACCTGACATTTGTGGGGAAGCAACAGGCAGAAGCCATCGCAGATCATCTGCGTGATATCGAATTCGATGCGTTTTTCTGTAGTCCCGTGCTTCGTGCGCGGGAAACGGCAGAGATTCTCTCTATCTTGCTTGGGATTCCTTATCAGGTTACCGAGGCGTTACGCGAATATGACTGTGGAATCCTGGAAGAACATTCCGATGAGGAAAGCTGGAATAGGCACCGTTATTACTTCGATCAATGGACACTCCATCGAAATCATGCCAGCAAACCCGAAGGCGGTGAAAACTTTCTGGAGATAAAAAATCGTTTTCTACCGTTCATCTTGTCTTTACAAGACCTTGAATACCGAAACGTTTTACTGCTTGGGCACGGTGGACTCTCCATCCTCATGCTGCCGCTCCTCCTGCCAAACGTCAGCCATGAATTCGCATGTGAGCGCGGCATCGGTCATACCGAATGTATTATTGCCGAATCCGCTGTAAATGGATTTGTATGCAAGCAGTGGGGTGACGTACAATTCTGACCACAATGGAGAATACTGCAATGACAAATCATCCTCTCCGCCATCCAATAGTCCTGTTCGATTGGGGGGATACCGTCATGCGCGACTATCCTGAGATTACTACACCCATGGTCGAGTGGGAGACCGTGGAAGTGATCGACGGTATCGCGGACGTGCTCGCCTATCTTCATGCCAGTGGACGACAGATCGCTCTGGCGACAAGTGCTTCCATTTCAGACGAAGGACAGATCCGCGGTGCGCTGGCACGTGGCGGACTCGATTTCTATTTCTCGCGTATTTACTGCTTCAAGAATACGAACCTGCCCAAAGGGGAAGCGTTTTATCGGCATATTCTGAGTGACTTGAATATCGCAGCTTCAGATACGCTGATGATCGGTGATGGGTTCGAGAAGGATGTCCAGATTCCCAATTCATTGGGGATGCCTGCCGTGTGGTTTAATCCCAGATCAAGTGAAAATCGGAAAGATGAGAAACATGATACCGTTCATTCAATGGCTGAATTACTTTTGCTTTTCAAAATGTTGGATCAAAGTTGATCATTGGAGATGTCGATCATGAATAAAACCTGGTGGAAGGAAAGTGTTGTTTATCAAATTTATCCGCGTAGTTTTTACGACAGCAACGCAGACGGTGTGGGTGACCTGCGAGGGATCATCCAAAAGCTTGATTACCTCAAAAAGCTGGGAGTGAATGTTATCTGGCTCTCTCCGGTATATAAATCGCCCAATGACGATAACGGGTACGATATCAGCGATTATCAAGATATCATGACCGAATTCGGCACGCTTGCCGATTGGGACGAGATGCTGTCGGAAATGCACAAACGCGGAATCAAGCTCGTCATGGACCTGGTGGTGAATCACAGTTCAGATGAGCACCCCTGGTTTCAGGAGGCGCGCAAGTCGAAGGATAATCCCTATCGTGACTATTACATCTGGCATCCTCCCAAAGATGGGAAGGAACCGAATAACTGGGTTTCCTTTTTTGGCGGTTCCGCCTGGCAGTTTGATGAACTCACCGGAGAGTATTACTTGCATCTCTTCACCAGGAAACAACCCGACCTGAATTGGGAAAACCCGAAGGTCCGCGCAGAAGTGTACAAGATGATGGACTGGTGGCTGCAAAAAGGCATCGACGGCTTTCGCATGGATGTGATCAACATGATCTCGAAAGTACCGGGGCTGCCCGATGCACCCGCGACCAATGCCGACCGGTATCAGTGGGGCGGGCGTTATTTCATCAACGGTCCGCGCCTGATGGAATTCCTGACAGAGATGAAGGAGCAGGTTCTCTCCAAATACGACATCCTAACCGTGGGCGAAACGCCGGCAGTGACCACACAGGACGCGATCATGATCGCCAACGAAGACACCGGTGCCTTGAAAATGGTCTTCCAGTTCGAGCACATGGGATTGGATTCTGCCAGTGGAGAGGATTCCCGTCGAAACGTCCACCCATGGAAGCTTCGGGATCTAAAAAACGTGATGACTCGCTGGCAAAACGACCTGGAAAGCCATGCCTGGAACAGCATCTACCTTGCGAATCACGACCAGCCGCGGGCCGTATCTCGTTTTGGGAACGATCGCCAGTTTCGGGTGGAATCTGCCAAGCTGCTGGCAACCTTTACGCACATGCTACAGGGGACTCCCTACATTTATCAAGGCGAAGAGATCGGCATGACCAACGTTGCCTTCGACTCCATCGATGATTATCGCGACGTGGAGACCCTTAATATGTATAAGGAAGTTGTCGGAGAGAAAGGCTGGAACCCGCAGGAGACGTTGAAGATCATCCATGCCAAGAGCCGCGATAATGCCCGGACTCCCATACAGTGGACAGCTGGTGAGCAAGCCGGTTTCACCCGCGGTATCCCGTGGATCAAGGTCAACCCCAACCATACCGAGATCAATGTTGAGCAGGCGCTGAACGACCCGAACTCCATTTTTTACTATTATCAAAAATTGATCCAACTGCGCAAGGAGAATCCGGTGATCGTGTACGGAAAGTATGACCTGATTCTTGATGAACATGAAGAGATCTACGCCTTTACCAGAACCCTGGAGAATGACCGCCTGCTCGCGATCCTGAATTTCAGCACACATTCCCCCGAATTCAACTTGCCGGAGAATATTTCATTTAACAAAACAGAGTTTTTGATCGGCAACTATGATGTCGATCCATCGCAGGATGTTCATCAGTTCAGCCTGCGTCCTTATGAGGCACGGGTGTATCGACTAAGCCTGTAGGTCTGTATACAACATAGAAAGACCGGTACTTCTGTCGCCGGTCTTTTTCTTTTCCCGGGGTAAAATTCTCCGAAATTTCAATTGGGAGCATGGAATCATGGGCGTGATGATGCAAACGTTCTTTTGGGATTGTCCGCGTGTAGACAGCAGGGAGTTCCAGTGGTGGAACTATGTCCGCGAACAGGTGCGGGCATTGGCAAACGTGGGGTTCACGTCGCTGTGGCTGCCGCCGGTGCATAAGGCCGCCAATCTAACGGGTCCGTCCATGGGCTATGACCCGTACGATTATTATGACCTCGGCGAGTTTGACCAGAAGGGAAGCATCCCAACCTGGTTCGGGACCCGGTCGGAGTTGATGCAACTCATCCAAACGGCGCACAGCCACGGGCTGAGCTTGATCGCAGATGTGGTCATCAACCATAATAGCGGAGCGGATGCGCAGGAGGTCAATCCACTGATCAACCAATCACGCTGGACGCTGTTCAACCCGAAGAGCGGTAAGTTCCCGCGCAACTGGGAATGTTTTCATCCGTGCATGTACGAGAGTTGGGACGAGATGACCTTTGGTGATATGCCCGATCTTTCACATCGCAATCCGTACGTGTATGGCGAACTGCTCAAGCTGGCACGCTGGCTGATCGAAGACGTGGGGTTCGACGGTTTCCGCTATGACTTTGTCAAAGGCTATGGTGCGAACACGATCACAGCCATTCAGGAATATCG
>CAZKSG010000220.1:0-7074 GCA_964555335.1 uncultured Anaerolinea sp. | reverse complement strand
CCCAAGTTATTCATTACCGCCGAAAACGATAGCGTAGTTGACCCAAGCCGGACGCGTGAACTCTTCGAACTTGTTGCTGAACCAAAGGAATGGCAGACCTACCCCGGCACTGCCCATGGGACCGACCTGTTCGATACCGAAAACGGGGAGGCGATGCAGAAACGGATTCTCGATTTCATTTTGATGATCGCAGCAAAACCATAATCCATATCATTGCGAGCGCGATGGGCAAATCCCATGATTGGGAAAGCTCGTCATGCCTTTTCCTATCGCAGGTCTTGATAACCGAGATCGATTATCCACTGACAAATGATGGGGCCGCCATATTGATCGGGGACGGGAAGTCCATTTTCCTTGATTGGCAACCCGTTATAGCCACGGAAATAGCCAGCCGGGCCGGTGAGTTGTTCCTCGGCAGCCGGGGAAAGTTCTTGATCGCCGATCGCGATGGCATGAATATGAATGGGCGAGTTTTCATATAGCTCTCCATACTCGCGCAGCCAGGCTGCGAAACCTGCCGCACGTAGAGCATGGAGAATCGGTTCGATATCATCCCATAGAATTGTGTAGGTGCCGCGTCGCAGAACAGACAAATCCACGGAGCCACCACCTGCATGTGTGCCGAACGAAGCGGAAACAGCGTCTGTGTAACTGCCTTGCGTGATGGCATTGCCATTTAGCTCGATCTCACCGCCATATAGAAGTTGAGCCTGACCCAGCATGGATAGTGTACGCAAGCTCAAGGTCTCTCCATTGATTTCTACTCTTGTGTAGTTGTCGGGTGGCTTTTTGCAGCCCAGTGGCTCAGGCGTGGAGGTGGGTGTCGCCGTTTCTGTGGGGGATGGTACGACCGTCGCTGTAAGTGTAGGTGGGATCGGCGTCTGTGTGGGAGTGAATGTGGGCTCAACTGCCATTGGCAGGGGAGTGGCACCTATGCAACTTGTCAGTACCAGTGTGAGCAGAATCAGAACATGAAAAGGTTTGAACATCATTTTGCCAATCATAATGGATTCTACATAAATTCTTGTGTTATAATCCTGCCCCGGCGTTGAACCCAATGCCACATCTTGCCTGGGACGGGCATCAAGCGTCCTTGAGCGGGTGAATCATCCCCGCTAAACTCATGTCACTGCGCGCTGGACTACGAAGCCATGCGTTGGACAGTGAATATAGTTAGGAGAATTATGGCTGTTATTTCCATGAAAGCCCTGCTTGAGAGCGGCGTTCACTTTGGACACCGCACCAACAAGTGGGATCCCCGTATGAAACCGTACATCTTCACTGAACGTAACGGGATTCATATTATCGACCTGCAACAGACTTCCAAGTTATTGAGTACAGCATACAACGTCATCCGTGATACCGTTCAGAACGGTGGCACCGTATTGTTTGTCGGCACCAAGCGCCAGGCACAGGAAACTGTCGCCGAAGAGGCTGCCCGCTGCGGTATGCCCTACGTCACTGAACGCTGGATGGGTGGTATGCTCACCAACTGGTCCACGATGTATGCTCGTATTCAGGAACTCGAACGCCTCGAGAAAATGCGTGATAACAACGAACTTGAGCGTCTGACCAAGAAGGAAGGTCTGCTGATCGGACGTGAGATTACGCGTCTTACCACTCGCTTGTCTGGTACCCGTTCGATGTCTCGCCGCCCCGACCTGCTCTTCATCATCGATGTCGGACGCGAAGAAGCAGCGGTCCACGAAGCCAACCTGCTCAACATCCCGATCGTTGCGATGGTCGATACCAACTGCAATCCGCAGAACATTGACTACGTGATTCCGTCCAATGATGACGCCATCCGCGCCATCAAGCTCCTGGTTGCGAAGGTCGCTGATGCGGTCCTCGAGGGCAAGGCCATGCGCAAGGAAGAGGAAGGCGAAGAGAAGCCTGCGGAGCAGTCCAAGTCCAAATCTGACAAGCCTGTTCGCAAACCGAAGGTTGTTGAAACCGACGATGAACTTCAGGACGATGCCCTCCTTGGCGAATCTACGCTGGCCAAGATGAGTGCTGCCGCTGACACCGAGAAGAAACCCGCGGCGGATGAACCGGCTGCGTAATTGAACACGAAGGAACTTAAGATGCAAATCACGACAGAAATGATCAAGGAATTGCGCGCCGCCACCAATGCCGGCATCTCCGATTGTCGCACCGCGCTCACGGAAGCCGACGGCGATTTTCAGAAGGCAGTGGACTGGTTGCGCGAAAAAGGCATGGCGACCGCCGCCAAACGCTCTGACCGCGAAGCCTCACAGGGCGTGGTCGAACTGTATTCGCACGGCGGTGGACGCGTTGGTGTAATGGTTGAAGTCAACTGCGAAACCGATTTTGTGGCCCGCTCCGAGCAGTTCCGCAACCTGGCACACGAGATCGCCTTGCAGATTGCCGCCTCTGCGCCGCGCTATCTCAAGGCGGAAGACATCCCGGCTGAAGTGTTGGAACATGAAGCCGAGATCGCCCGCGCCCGCGCCAAAGAGGAAGGCAAGCCCGAGAACGTCACTGAGAAGATCGTCCAGGGGCGTCTCGAGAAGTTCAAGGATGAAGTTGTCCTGCCGCGCCAGGCTTATATTCGCGATGAGTCGATCACGATCGAGAAACTCATCCTCCAGAATGTGGCCGCGATCGGTGAGAATGTCATTGTCCGCCGTTTCCAGAGATGGGAGCTCGGTGAACGCTTGGGCGAATAATCGAAGAAATAAAATGACCAACCTCTGGGTTGGTCATTTTTCTAATTCTATAAGGAGGCTGAAGTGGCTGATTTGAAATATAAGCGCATTCTTCTTAAGTTGAGCGGCGAAGCTCTGGCAGGCGAAGGTGGCTCGGGGATCAATGTAAGCGAAGCAGAAGTCATTGCCAGCCGGGTAAAGGAAGTGTATGACATGGGGGTAGAGGTTGCCATGGTGATCGGTGCGGGCAACCTGTGGCGCGGCAAACTGGGAATCGAGCGCGGTATGGACCGTGCAACAGCAGACTACATGGGCATGCTGGGCACTGTGATGAATGCCCTGATCGTAATGGATGCGCTCGAACGCGCAGGCGTATACACCCGCGTCATGTCAGCGATCGAAATGCGGGCCATTGCCGAGCCGTACATCCGCCGGCGGGCGATCCGTCACCTGGAAAAGGGACGCGTGGTCATCTTCAGCGCCGGGACCGGGAATCCTTACTTTTCCACGGATACAGCCGCCGCCTTGCGCGCGACCGAGATCGGTGCAGATGTGGTCATCAAGGCAACCAAAGTCGACGGTGTATACGACTCCGATCCGAAAAAGAACACCTCTGCCAAACGGTTTGAGACCATGACCCACCTCGATTTCCTTAGCCGCCGCCTGACGGTGATGGATAGTACGGCAGTGACCCTGTGCATGGAGAACGACTTACCGATCCTGGTGCTCAATTTCTGGGATACCAAAGCGCTCACCAGCGCCTTACGCGGCGAGGCGGTGGGTACGTTGGTATCGGGTTAATTGTCTTGTTTTACGAGAAGGAGAGGGCAACCTCTCCTTTTTCATTTGAGAGTCTATCGCTTTTGTTCAAAATCTCTCATACACGGGGTGGAATGTAGCGTTTTTTGTACTTTTGGTGTATCCTTAATCGCAAGACACAACGTGCCGCATTCAAGCTAAACTCAAGTTCTACAGAGGATGGTGTGGTGATTCCAATATCTGGGAATCAAATGCACAAGCGGCAATTCAGCACTAGGAGGCTGTGGTGATAAAAGACATGCTTACCAGCGCCGAGGGACGTATGCGCGGCGCCATCCAAGTACTTCATGAAGATCTCGCTGCGATCCGTACTGGACGCGCGAATCCCGGCCTGGTGGAGAAGCTCGCCGTTGAGTATTACGGTACGCCTACTGCTTTGATGACGCTGGCAACGATCAGTGTGCCAGAACCGCGCACGCTGATGATCAAGCCCTTCGATCCATCCACGTTGAAACTCATCGAAAAAGCGATTCAGGCATCTGAATTGGGACTTAATCCTAATAACGATGGCAAGGTCATTCATCTCAACCTGCCTCCTCTGACTGAGGAACGCCGCCGCGACCTCGTCAAGCATGTTCATCACCGCCTCGAGGAAGCCAAGGTTGCCGTTCGCAATATCCGCCGCGATGCGCATAATGACATGCGTGATTTTGAAAAAGAGAAATTGATCTCGGAGGATGAACTGAAACGCGGTGAAGAAGACTTGCAGAAACTAACCGATCGTTACATCGAAGAAGTCACCGAGATGGGCAAGAAGAAAGAAACAGAGATCATGGAAGTGTAGGCCCGGCCTGCATGCCCAGATGAATTTCTCATGACCGATTCCCCTATTAAGATTCCTGCCGATAAACTGCCTCGTCACGTTGCCATGATCATGGATGGCAACGGACGCTGGGCGCTTTCACGCGGACTGCCCCGCCTCGCCGGTCATAAAGCCGGGACTGAGAACCTGCGCCGCGTCATCCGCGCGACCGTGGAGTTTGGCGTCAAATACCTGACAATCTATGCGTTCTCCACTGAAAACTGGGGGAGACCTCCCGAGGAGGTCAAAGGACTCATGTACATCCTCGAGGATGTTATTGACCGTGAACTTGCCGAGTTGAGCAAGGAAGGCGTTCAACTCCGTCACATCGGACGTCTTGAACGATTGGCACCCACGCTGCAGGAGAAGGTCCTTGATGCTGTGGAGTTGACCAAGAATAACGACCGCCTGGTGTTGAACGTCGCGTTCAATTACGGCGGGCGCGATGAGATTGTCAACGCGATCCAGAACATTATGAAAGACGGCATCCCTCCTGAGGATGTGACTGATGAACTCGTGAGTCGGTACTTATACACGGCAGGTGTCCCCGACCCAGATCTCATCATCCGTACATCGGGCGAACTACGAGTGAGTAATTTCCTGATCTGGCAGGCTGCCTATTCCGAATGGTATGTGACGCCCACGTACTGGCCAGATTTCGATAAGGAGGAATATCGTCGGGCGCTGGAAACGTTTGCCCAGCGTGACCGCCGTTACGGGAAGGTCTCGTCTGGTGAATACGAGGCGTCCAATGCGTAGGCGCACGCTTACTGCGTTGGCGCTTGCCGCAGTGGGTTTGCCTGCGATCATTTTCGGCGGTTTCTTATACTACTTGTTGATGGGGACCTTTCTCGTTGGCAGCGCCTGGGAGTTTGTCCGACTGTATCGTGCGGTTCAATACGAACCAAATGAAATCGTCACCGTTGGAGGCGTGCTCGTGATAGCCACAGCACGCTTCTTTTTTCCAGAAGCTGCCATTCCTCTTTTTGTTGTTTCCATACTGCTGGCGATGACCGTCCATCTCATTGCTTTTGAGCGTGGCAGAGATCATGCCGCGCTTGATTTTACGATCACGGTCTCAGGCATTACCTACCTTGGCTGGCTGGGTTCTTATCTACTTGATCTGCGTCAACTTCCCCAAGGATTGTGGTGGCTGATGTTGGTGCTCCCAATCGTTTGGGCGGGGGATACGGGCGCCTACTCGATCGGTACCATCTATGGGAAACACAAGATGGCGCCACGACTCAGTCCCAAGAAAAGTTGGGAGGGATATTTTGCAGGATTATTTACCTCTGTATTGATCGGGGCATTTTTCGCGTATGCGTTTTCATCCATGATGGGTTTGCAGCCTTTGCATGGATACATCACTGCGATACAAGGTGGTTTGCTGGGATTGTTTATCGGTGCGCTCGCTCCGCTTGGTGACCTGGGCGAAAGCATGCTCAAACGTCAAAGCGGGCTCAAGGATTCGAGCAACGTGTTCCCGGGGCATGGCGGCTTTTTAGACCGCATTGACTCTTGGGTTTGGGGCGCGGCAATCGGTTACTTCATCATTTACTTTTTCATTCTCTAAGGAGGCATCATGTCCGTGGATATGCACCATGACCCCACACGCAATCTTGCGCTGGAATTGGCCAGGGTAACGGAAGCCGCGGCTCTGGCGGCCGGTCGTTTCATGGGGCGCGGCGACAAGGAAGCCGCAGACGGGGCCGCGGTCAACGCGATGCGAACCGTCCTTCAAACCATCGATATGAACGGAGTGATTATCATCGGAGAAGGGGAGAAGGATAATGCTCCGATGCTTTATAACGGTGAAAATGTGGGCAACGGCTCTGCTCCAGATGTGGACGTTGCCGTGGACCCCATCGATGGGACTCGCCCTCTCGCGTATGGACGCTCGAATTCCCTTGCTACCGTGGCCGTTGCACCGCGTGGGACAATGTTTGACCCTGGTCCGTTTGTGTATATGAACAAGCTTGCTGTTGGACCCGAAGCCAAGGGTAAGATCGATATCGAACGACCGCTGCTCGACAACCTCAAAGCAATTGCGAAGGCGAAGCATAAGGACGTGGAAGACCTGACGACCATTATCCTCGATCGTGATCGCCACACGGATATGATCGCTGAGATCCGCAAAGCAGGTGCGCGTATCCGCCAGATCCCTGATGGTGATGTGGCAGCAGCGTTGATGACTGCCTGGCCCGACTCTGGTGTGGATGTGTTGATCGGCATTGGCGGCACTCCAGAAGGAGTCCTTGCCGCCTGCGCCTTGCGGGCCATGGGCGGTGAGATCCAGGGCAAACTATATGCGCGTGACGAGGATGAACTCCGCCGTGGACGCGAAGCAGGCTATGACTTTGACAAGATCCTCACCATGAACGACCTTGTTTCCTCAGAAGATGTCTTCTTTGCAGCAACGGGCATTACCGACGGTGAACTGCTCAAAGGTGTGCGATACTTCGGCGATGGCGCCACCACTGACTCACTTGTTGTACGCGGGTTGACCGGCACGGTGCGTCAGATCGTTGCCAAGCATCACATCGATAAACTGCGTCAGTTGGGTACTGTGAAGTATTAATTTGTTGATAAAAACAAAAACTCTTGCTTGACACAAACTATCCTTGCGGTATAATGTCGGTCGCTTTCCTTGCTAGCTCAATCGGCAGAGCGGGCGGCTGTTAACCGCTAGGTTCGAGGTTCAAGTCCTCGGCCAGGAGCTATAAGACCTCTGATTGAGGTCTTTTGTTTTAAGGCTTTTTGGCAAGTACCCTGACAAGAGGCGGA
>CAZKSG010000219.1:0-7170 GCA_964555335.1 uncultured Anaerolinea sp. | reverse complement strand
TATTCTTTGATAACAGGCGCGATCTCTTTTTGGGCGAAGTCGCGTACCATTTTTTTGGTCATTTGTTGTTCTTGATTGAGGGAGAAGTCCATGAGGTTGCCTCAGCGTTGTGAAAAATTTCCCTCATTATACCCGCGGGAGGAAAGTCTCCGCCTCTCGCTCAGCCGAACGTCCATCCCGTTTCAACGGTTTTCTGTCCCGTTACCCGCTCCGTTAAATAAAAAATGCCCGACGCTGCGAAATTCAGCATCGGGCTAGGGGAGTTGGGAGTCGTCGTTCATGATTTCTTCTCGACACCCATGTTGCTCAACTCGTCTGAATTGATGTTCGAGACGAGCAGGTCCGCGCCGGCAAGAGCCACGAACACGAGCATGAAGATGGAAACTGCTATCGCAAACATAGTCCGCTCCTTTCTGTATGTGTACTATAACCAATTCACTACCCAAAAGATATATCCCCTAACAGTACTGATATTAAATTGCATTTCAATCATGCAAGGGATACATACTAGACGAACAAAAATAAATTTTGTTCCAAAAATTCTTACGAGTTTTCAAATGATAAGTTGCATATGACATGGCTCGCTGGCAATCTGTCTTGATAGGAGATACATGACCCATGTTTTTTGTGTCTTGTGGGCTACCATTTCATTTTAGCACATGTGTTCTAAAATGGAATAGTGCTTTCTTCCTATTAAGTAAATAAGTTGAACTGGAGCCATGCGTTGTACCTCAAACTTGGTGACCGACGCATGCCTTGTTTTATCTCAGCCAGGTGGTTTTAGGTTTGGAGGATTAGATCACTGGGAGAATGTGAGTTTCAACAGAAGAGATTCCTCTCCATATCAGTTGACAAAAAACACCTTTGGGATAAAATTCAGTGCGCTACAAATCAAGCCGAAGTGGCGGAATTGGCAGACGCGCTACGTTCAGGGCGTAGTGAGGGTTCCCTCATGAGGGTTCAAGTCCCTCCTTCGGCACACAAAAAGACTCGCTGAGATGCGGGTCTTTTTGTTACTGCTCCTGACCGATCCTCGTGAAATCTGTTTTACAGAGAATATTCCAAAAGATGTTAGGCATCTTCGGAAACAATTCCTTTGTAGCAGATTTCGCGAAAAACTAGAACGATTTGTACCCATTTGGAGAGGGTAGGCGACGGAGGTGGTATAATCAAGAGTAAATCAGGCATATTCTTCATTAGTTAAGACGCGGAGTCACAGAAACTCGTCCTTCGTGTCTTTTTTATGCCGAAACCCCTTAAAGAAGAGAAAAATGGCAGAAGAAACCCCTCAGAACGGCCAAACCGGTAATGTCCAACAGGTGGATATCGATTCCCAGATGCGGGATGCCTATCTCGATTACGCCATGAGCGTGATCGTGGCACGCGCCCTCCCCGATGCACGTGATGGGTTGAAACCAGTCCATCGGCGTATTTTGTTCGCGATGCAGGAACTGGGTATCCGCTCGAACTCATCTTATAAGAAATCGGCTCGTATCGTGGGTGAGGTATTGGGTAAATTCCACCCACATGGCGACTCGGCAGTCTATGAAACGATGGCGCGCATGGCACAGGATTTCTCCATGCGCTACTTACTGGTGGATGGACAGGGCAACTTCGGTTCAGTGGATGGCGATGCTCCAGCGGCGATGCGTTATACCGAGGCCCGCCTGCACAAGTTGGCCGAAGAATTGCTCGCCGATATTGACAAAGACACTGTCGATTTTGGTCCCAACTTTGACGACTCGCTCGAAGAACCGCTGGTTCTGCCGGCTCGCGTCCCCAACATGCTTCTGAACGGTACATCGGGCATTGCAGTGGGAATGGCGACCAACATCCCGCCTCACAATCTGCGTGAACTGACCAACGCCATTATCTTTCTGATCGACAACCACGAAACGATGGATGATATTCCATTGTCGGAGTTGATGAAGCATATTCCCGGTCCTGATTTTCCCACCGGCGGCATTATCGTCGGGCGTGAAGGGATCGAATCGGCTTACGCCACCGGCAAGGGGCGTCTCGTTGTACGCGGTATGGCTCATATCGAGGAAGGCAAGAGCGGCCGGCACGAAATTATCATTACGGAAATCCCGTATCAGGTCAATAAAGCCAACCTGATCGAACGTATTGCCGAGCTGGTCCGTGAAGACAAGATCGACCAGATCTCCGACTTGCGAGATGAATCTGATCAGCGTGGCATGAGTATCGTCATCGAGCTCAAACGCGGTGCCCAGCCCAAGAAGGTGCTTAACCAGCTTTACAAATACACAGCGCTGCAGACCACCTTTGGCGTGCAGATTCTGGCATTGGTGGATGGTGAACCACGCACACTACCACTGAAACGTTCCTTGCAGATCTTCATCGAGCACCGGCAGGTGGTCATTGTCCGCCGCACAAACTTTGACCTGGCGAAGGCCCGCGCCCGCCAGCATATTCTCGATGGGTATTTGATCGCGTTGAATAACCTCGACGCGGTTATCAAGACCATCCGCGAATCGCAGGATGCAGATGTTGCCAAGCAGAACCTGCAAACCCGCTTCAAATTGAGCGAGATCCAGGCGCAGGCGATCCTCGACATGCAGTTGCGCCGCCTTGCTGCCTTGGAACGCTGGAAGATCGAAGAAGAGCACAAACAGGTCGCTGAACAGATCGCCTACCTTGAGGACCTGCTGGCCAATCCGAAAAAGATCCTGGGGCTTATTCAGGATGATATGCGCGATCTGGCCGAAAAATACGGCGATGACCGCCGCACCCGCATCGCTGGCGATGCTTCTGAAGAATTAAGCGAAGCGGATCTGGTACAGGATGAGGCGGTACTGATCAGCCTCACCGAGCGTGGGTACATCAAACGGGTTGCCGCATCGGCATTCCGTTCCCAGACCCGCGGCGGACGCGGCGTTCTGGGCCACACAACGAAAGATGAAGATACGGTCGTTGCCTTGATCCCGGCTCGCAGCCTGGATACGATGCTTTTCTTCTCAGACAAGGGCAAGGTTTACAGCGAAAAGGTCTATCAGATCCCCGATGCTGACCGTACAGCCAAGGGCATCCCGCTGGTCAACGTGCTGTCGCTCGACCCGACCGAACGCGTGACCGCTGCGATCGCCGTTTCAGATTTCTCAGCGCATGGATATTGCGTCCTTTCGACTGTGCGCGGCAAGGTTAAACGCGTAGTGATGGAGGAATTCGCCTCTGTCCGTCCATCAGGCTTAATCGCCATGACCCTCGAAGAAGGGGACCGCCTTGGTTGGGCACGGCTAACCTCGGGCAAAGACGAATTGATCTTTGTGACCGAATTGGGGAAGGCGCTCCGCTATAACGAATCCAAGATCCGCTCCATGGGACGGCAGGCAGCAGGTGTTCAGGCGATCCGCCTGGAAGGGGATGACCTCGTCACCAGTATGGATGTGGTCGAGAAGGAAGGTTCATTACTGGTCGTTACCTCAGGTGGCTTCGGCAAACAAACCCCGTTGAGCGCCTATGCTGCAAAGGGACGTGCGACAGGCGGTATCACCACGATTGACACAAAGGCATTGAGTGACATTGGCAGGATCATCGCCGCACGCGTCGTCCAAAAAGCGGATGATCTCACCCTGATCACGTCGAACGGTGTAGCCATTCGCATCAAGAACAAGGATGTAAAGCAGGCTGGGCGTTCCACCAAGGGTGTGCATTTGATTAAACCGCAGCCGGGCGATAGTGTCGCCTCTGTGGCGCGTATTGCAGCCGAAGATATGAAGAAAGTGGGCGCCGATACCGATGCGGATGAAAAAGCAGAACCTCAGCCCCAATTGATCTAATGTCATAAGTTTATAAAAAAAACAAGGACGAGTTTTTGGCTCGTCCTTGTTTTTTTCTCCATGTGGTTGTTTCTAGAACAGTGACATTTTCCCCAGAACAAACATTGCCAGCGTTCCCAGCGCGCAGACCGTGAGCAGAAGCATAACCGATAAAAAGAATCTCTGCTGTGATGTCAGGCCGAGAAACCGTTTCCCCTTGCTTTTTCGTCGCTGTGGACGTGCGGCAGGCTGTGCTTCTGGCTCTTTGTAAAGATCGTTTGGCTCTTCTTCGTAAAAGGAGGATGCAGAATCACGTAGGTTATCGAACATAGTGGTTTACCTCAGTTCGAAAGTATATCATGTGAGCGGACGCAGGCGCACGTCCCCAAAACGTACTGTCACGGTTTCGCCATGTTCGTTAAGTAGTCGTAAGCTGCCATCGGGCTCCAGTCCGTTGATGTGACCAATGATGGGTGGGACATCTCCCTGCTCCACCTGCACTGGCCTGCCAAGGAACGCGAGCTGGCTTTCCCACTGAATGATAAATTCGTCTGTGATCATGTTTGGGCGAAGATTAATAAAAGCGGACAGAATGTCGCGCAGAACATCCTCGCGGACAGGGGCCTCGCCAAGTTGTTCCTCTATGCTGGTTGCCGGGAACCGCAGATTTTCCGAAGAGGGAGTTGACCCCTTCATCACGTTCACACCGATTCCAATTACTAAACAGTCTACATCTTCGCCAGACCAGACGGATTCAATAAGGATGCCGGACACCTTTCGACCTTCGATTAACAGGTCATTCGGCCACTTGACCTGGGCGTTGAGTCCAAGACCGCGCAAAGTTTCGGCAACGGCCAGCGCGGCCACACCCACAATTCGCGAAAGATGTGGTTTTTCCTCCGCAGACGGGCGAAGGATCAGGCTAAAGGCCAGGGCTGTCCCTTTCGGGGTGAACCATTTGCGGTCCAGTCTGCCGCGTCCGGCGGTTTGCTCATCTGCAATGACGAGAGACTGATCCGGAGCGTCGTTGGCTGCCCAGGCCAGGGCCTCATCGTTGGTCGAGCCAATGGACTCAAAATATTTGATGTCACCGAGGGCAAGTTTAAAAAGGGATTTCTTGAGCTCTTGTTGATTCATGGGGAAATTAAAACCCCAAGGGGTTATTCACAGAGTCCCTTGGGGTTGTCTTATTACGGTAATACGAACCAGGGATTGATAAAGCCGCCACCCTGACGGACTTCAAAGTGCAGGTGCGCACCTTGGGAATTACCGGTGTTACCCGCGGCTCCGATCCATTGTCCTGCGCTCACACTGGCACATACACCGACGCCAATCACGCTCAAGTGAGCATATACGGTGGAGTAGCCATTGCCGTGATCGATCTGGATCACGTTCCCATAACCATAGTTATATCCGCCTTGTGCCATGGTTACCACGCCATTATCGGCAGCATAAACAGCACCGCCCTCGCCATCGGCGATGTCAATACCGAGGTGTCCGGACCAGTAATCATTACCGGAAAGGAAATGGTTGTCAGCCGGCCAAACGAACGAGCCACTGCCCACAGCTCCACCTGGACAGGCGCTTTGACTTGTGCCTGATGTTCCTGATGACCCCTTGGCCACCGTTGGCACCAGCCACTGAACGAACTCGCGCTCGCCGCCCGGGAGCATTACCCATGACCCTGACTCCACTTTTGGATTGGTCAGGTCAATATCGTTGCCAGGATAATTGAGAATGTCCTCCACCGTGGTCTTGTATTCCGTGGCAACGCTTTCAATGGTGTCGTTTTCTTTCCACTGGTAATAGATCCCGTCGGTGGGTGGGATCTGCAGCACCATTCCCGGTGCGAGGCTGTGAGGATCATCCTTTAGGACGTTGTAATTCGCCCAAAGGATGGTCTCTGGTTTGAGCTTGTACGCTTCCGAGATTGCGAAGACCGAGTCACCGCGTTTAACACGATATTCAACGGCCTTATAGCGTGGCTTGTCTGCCGGAACGTTGGTTTTGATCTGGATCTCACGTTCGATGGATGCAACCGCTTCGGGCGCGCCCAAAGCGGGCATGGCTACCTGAGGCGGATTCTCATCCGATTTGGTTGTTGGCACAGGTGCAAGGGCATCTGGCATGGCAGAGGCTTGCTTCCATTTCAGTGCGCCGCCCACCAACCCGGCGACCAGCGCGACCGTAACAGACCAACTAATGATATTAAAGCGATTGGCTTTAAAGAAGGATAAAAGTTTGGACATTCGTGAAAGAGATTGACCTACGAATCCCTGCCGAGATTCTCGAGAAATTCCTGATTATTGCGAGCCCTGTCCAGCCGGGTGACGATCGCTTCGGTAGCCACAGACTGATCCATACCGGCGCCTGCTGGCTGAGAAGAGATCATTTGGATATACATGCGGCGCATCAACCAGACACGCTGCAACAAATCGGGTCCCAGCAACAGGTCTTCGCGACGTGTGGATGAACGTTCGATATCCACTGCCGGGAAGATGCGGCGTTCCTGTAATTTGCGGGAGAGCAACAATTCCATGTTACCGGTGCCTTTGAACTCTTCATACACTACATCATCGAGGCGCGAGCCAGTGTCTACAAGACATGTGGCGATGATGGTCAGTGAACCGCCTTCCTCGATGTTACGAGCCGCGCCGAAAAAACGCTTGGGCGGGTATAGCGCCGAGGGGTCCATACCACCCGAAAGTGTGCGCCCGGATGGGTTGACGACCAGGTTATAGGCACGGGCGAGACGGGTGATCGAGTCCATTAAGATTACCACGTGGCGACCGATCTCCACCAATCTCTTAGCCCGGTCTAAGGCAAGCTCCGCCGTGCGGACATGGGATGTGACCGGCTCGTCGAATGTGGAAGCAACTACTTCGGCATCCACCGAGCGGTCCATGTCTGTGACTTCCTCCGGGCGTTCACCGATCAACGCGACCAATAAATGCACATCGGGATATTTGGTTGAAATGGAGTTCGCAATCTGCTTCAGGATCGTGGTTTTTCCCGCCTTGGGTGGTGAAACGATTAACCCTCTTTGACCTCTGCCGATGGGAGCTACAAGATTAATTAAACGCGGCGCCAGCGTATCGTGGTCAGTTTCGAGATCAAATCGTTTGTCTGGGAAAATGGGGGTGAGGTTTTCAAATACGGGGCGGCGGGATGCTTCTTCAGGGTCCACACCGTTGATCGATTCAACTTTCAATAATCCAAAATGACGTTCGCTTTCGCGGGGCGGGCGGACCTGCCCGATCACCAGGTCGCCTGCTCTCAGGTCATGCCTGCGGAGCTGCGCTTGTGAAACATAAACGTCCTGGTCGCTGATCCTGTAATTGGTGGCTCGCAGGAAGCCGATGCCTTCGCTCATGATCTCCAGGATACCGCC
>CAZKSG010000218.1:0-7225 GCA_964555335.1 uncultured Anaerolinea sp. | reverse complement strand
CTCGAAAACCCATGGACTTTCCTTTCGTTGGCTCTCCAGGTCGCAACTTGGGTTACTTATATTTTCCCTGCCAGTCCTGCCAGCGGACCATGAATAGATTCATCAACATACCAAGAGAGTCGCTGAACAAGCGTACCCGGCTCGCCCGGTTGCGGTCGATCATATGGACAGCCACTGGTCGGATGCGGTATTTCAACTTTTGTGCAACAAAAAACATTTCAACGTCAAAGCCAAAGCCGTCGATGGTCAGTCTGCGGAAAATATCTTTTGCCGCAGCCGATGTAAAACCTTTGAATCCGCATTGTGTGTCGGCCGTCCCTGTAGACAGGACCAATCGCTCCAACCACGAAAAGACCTGTCCCGCCACATAGCGGATCATTGGAACACCCTTGACCTCCGAACCCGGCAATACACGAGAGCCTACGGCGAGGTCGTACCCATTCTGGAGTGCTTTCAAAAACTCATCAATGGCATACAGTTCATAGGGCAAGTCGGCATCGATAAAAATAATGAACTGTCCTCGGCTCTCCATCACGCCATGACGCACGGAAAACCCTTTTCCCCTGTTTACCTGATTGCCCAAGACTTGTAGATTCGCCTGATTCTGTCTTTGCCATTTTTCAACGCAAGCCACGGTGGCGTCCTGGCTGCCATCATCCACGACCACGATCTCGAACGATTCGGGGCGTGTCTTCATATACGATTGTAAACCATCCAGCGTATTGACGATGAGCGCTTCTTCGTTGTACGCAGGGATAATGATCGATAACTCCGGTGTTGTCATACTCCAATGTCTTTCTCGGTCAGGGTTTTCTTAGGTCGAAAACCACATAGCCATTCCCCTCTGCATATACAGGGAAATTGCTCAAACGTTCCTTCAGGTCAGGTTGTCGATTCAGTTCATCGAAATCGGTGACCAGGAAAAAATCCCTCTTCGATGCGTATTTAGTAAATAATTTATCAAACGAAAAACCAGTGCCGCGCACCTGAGCATACGTCAGGTCGCCAACGTATGGCCAGGTATAGGAAGATTTCCATCCCCAATACTCAAGCCGCGATCCGTAGTCCTGTGTCAGGGCGATCACCGTCCCATCTTTCAGCATTTCACCCACTTCGGCAAACATCTCCGCCTGTGGACGATAGTCCACAGCCTTCATCTGATTGCGGACATTCCAGACTCCGATAAACATTCCAAAGAGCAGGATGATGTATACAGCGCTTCGCTGAACACGCTGGACAGTTGCCTCCGTCAAATGAGCAAAGAACCAACTTCCCAGTGGAGCTAGTGACACAGCTACAATCGGGAGCAACGGCAGATGATAGTAATCATGGGTGGCCACATGATAATCAAAGAAAAGGCTGTACGCCAAGTACGAGAGCCACACCCCGGTCATGAGTCCGCGCAATAATCCATGCCCTACCAACAAAAATCCAAGCAACCCTAATGCAATGAAAAACACGCCCGCCGCCATATCTGCTTTGACGGCCCACTGCAAATAATTCAATGGGTTCAACAGTAATGCCGGAATGAATCGCCCGGCGAACTGTCCGCCCAATGTGCCTTTGATGAAAAGGCCGTAGACGAGATACCCCGTCGCTGGCAGTGCGCCCAACACCGCAATGAGCCAGATCTGCCCATTACGAAAAAGATCGCGAAACTTGAACTGTGTCAATATCAATCCCAGCGCGGCGCCGATCACGAAAAAGGCAGCAGTAAATTTGATAAATAACGCGAACCCACCTAAAAGTCCCGCGAGAACCGCCGCCCTCACCCCGGACCCTTTCCCAGAGGGCGATGGATCTGAATTGAGTTGCATCCATCTGGCAAATGCCCACCAAAACGAGACGATCAACATCACCATCAATATATCCGGTTGAAAGCTGCGGCTGCCGATAATGGCATAGGGGAAGAGCAAATAATAGGCTGTCGAAAGAAGCGCGCCATTGAACGAGACCAGATCGCGCACAAGCAGAAAAAGGAAGACGCCTCCAAACAGCCAGAACGCCGATGAATAAATGCGCGCGATCCATACCTGCTCACCTGTAAAACGATACGTGAACGCCACCAACCGTTCGAAGACAACAGGCTCCACGGTCGCTTTTAATTTTGCGAGATAGATGCCTGCTTCCAGTTGTTCAGTGGAAATGCCATCAGGTTGTGTCTCATAGTAAAGCGCGCGCGCCTTAATCGCCGAAAGCAACTGACGGGTGGGATGAAAGTCGAGCGGGAGATCGGTCAGGTCGTAGAGTCGGATCGCCAGTGCAGCAGTAAACAGCAACAGGAGCGCGGCGACACGGCTTGCCCGCGACGAAAAAAGAGATGACTGGCTCATAAGCCCGTGTATTTTATCAGATTCAGCTTTTTTGCCTGCCGCCCGAATAATTGCGCCGGCGGCGCGCCAAAACAGCGTCTCGTAATCGCTGTAGCCCCACAAGTTGCAGGATGGCGGAGATAAAAATATTCAACCGTTTCAACGCGGTCGGCGGATGGATGATCAACGCCTGGAACCAAGCCTTTAATGCGGATGTAGATTGCCCCGCATCGAGCAGGTAACGTGCATCGAAGCGATGCGCGGAGGCGCGGGCGCGTCTTTCCACGCCAGAAACGGACTCCACTAAACCTGGCCGTGCCTTCGCCCATTCCAAAATGCGGAAGGCTTCACGCCCAAAGTCGGCCGCTTTCGAGCGGTTCTTGGCTTGTGCATGATAGCGGGCCGCCGCCCAGGTCTGTGAGATATGGAGGATGTTCCCCTGCTGTGCAATGCGGATCCAAAAGTGGTGGTCGAGCAAAAAGTGGAAAGTGGTATCGAGTTTTCCAGCCTGCTCAAAGACTTCGCGCCGGAAAAAGACAGCGGGTTGACCGATGATCTGAAAGCACAGCAGATCCTGCAAGGACAATTGTTGGTATTTCAAAAGGTTCGTTGTCTGTCCATTTTCATCTACAGCAAGCATATCACCATAGGCGAGGAGAACATCGGGATTCTCTTTAAAAATCTTCACCACTGAAGAGATGATACCTGGCAAATAATAGTCATCCGAATTCAACCAGGCAACGATCTCACCTGTTGCGCGGACAAGTCCCTTGTTGATGGCCTCACCTTGACCACTATCCTTCTCGCTTACCCACCATGATAATCTGTCAGCATATTTTTTGATGATCTCCACGCTCCCATCTGTGGAGGCGCCATCTACAACGAGATACTCCACACGTGGATAGTCCTGCTCCAGCACGGAGCGGATGGTCTGCTCAAGAAATGCCGCCTGGTTGTAAGACGGTGTAACGACAGACACAAGGGGAGTTGGAGATAACAAAGGCAGGTTCAATCGCAAGTCACACTTCAAAGTCTAGAATCTAGAAGAGGGAGTTGTAATCCACCTTGGGGAAGATGGTCAACTTGCCGCCGACTGTGGCATCCACCACTTCACGCCCGTCTTTACGATATGCTTCACGGGCAAACATATAACCGATCTCAGATGTATCCAGATCTGGCAATTGCCATTTGACACCCTTGCCAAAATAATTCGGCATGAAGTGATTCGGATCATCGCCCTGAGAGACCACGGTCTTGTTCGCGTCACCCTTGGATGCAAAGTTATGATCCACGCCAATGAGGATGGCTTTATCGATTCCCATGTGATAGGCAAGCTGCAACGCAAGATTCGTGACCGTCGCTCCCTCCCAGACACGGCGGCGCACATCCCCGGTAAAGCGCGGACCGGTATAGGATGTGTAAACAAAAGTAGGTAATTGCGATGTTGGTAAATTAGGCTTGAAGTGATGGTGCGAACGCCAGGCGATGAATTTGGGAAGCGATAATTGATTAATGTCGTCCACGAATTGCTCAACGACCAAGTCATTCGTGATGCAAAGATACGTGGCGGAGAATCCCAGCTCAGGGAAGGCCAGATAAAAACGATTCATGCAGAACGTGATTTCATTGCGCAACTTACCAAGATCGGTCTGTTTCAAACTTGGACCATTGCCAATGATAAAGGCACGTTTCCCTTTGTGGATGTCTTTCATCTCGCCAAGGCGTCGAATACTCTCACGCCGCCAGGGATGCAGATATGCATCTGGCAACTCCGGGATACGCCGAAAGGCATCATATGTATCACGTATGAAATACCAGAGCGATTGAGGAATGAGCTGTTTTAGGGTTTGTTTCATTTTTTAAAAAAGAGGAAAGAAGAAACTTTCATTCCTCTTTCTTCTTTCTTGGCTAATTTATTCCGTGCTCAACCGGGCCGTCGCCCCACCATCGACAACCAACGCCTGACCTGTCATAAATGAAGATTGTTCATTATCCGCCAGGAAATAAATCGCCTGGGCGATCTCTTCGGGTTTGCCTACCTTCCCACTGACGGTCTTGCGGGCCAGGTTATCGAGTCGTTCCTGAATGTCACCATGACCTACGTGTCCGCGGTTGAGTCCGGCACGCAACATGGGAGTATCCACCGCCCCGGGAAGAATGGCGTTGACACGGATGTTATCGGGTGCAAATTCAATTGCCATCGCGCGCGTCAATGCCAGCAAACCGCCTTTTGACGCAGCATATGCGGCGATATTTATCGACGTCTGTACTGCATGCACTGAAGAGACATTAACGATCGCCCCTCCGCCAGCTGCCTTCATCAACGGGTACGACAATTTCATGAACAGAAATGCCGAGCGCAAATTGGAGGCCATGACCGCATCCCATTCTTCGACAGTAGTCTCTACCAATGGCTTGGCCACCTGCACCGCGGCGTTGTTGATCAGCACATCCAACGTTGGGTGAAATTCTTTTGCCTGCTGAAAAATGAACTCGGCCAAATCGGGATGCGAGATATCGGCTTTGATGAATCGTCCATTGGCAGGGAAACCATAGCCGAAGTCTGAACGATCCACGCCGATGACACGCCAGCCCTTTACTGAAAAATGATAGACACACGCCCGTCCGATTCCCCCGCCTACCCCCGTGATCAGAACAGTTTTTGTCATTTGTTTTCTCTCTTCTATTTTTTGTGTACAGAATTCGCTTTAGAGACAGCATTCTTTCAGAATATTTTTATGAATTCTACGCCAGAATAAACAACCAAGGTCGTTACTACGAACTCATTAAATTATCAGACGGGATACCCAACCCATCCAACAAATTTTTAATCGTGCTCCAATGAACCCGTTCCCATGCGGCAGGGCTGGAATTGGAGTTATGCGGCGCAAGCATGACGTTGTCCATTTTCATAAGCGGACTCTCCATTGGGAGCGGCTCATATTCAAAGACGTCCAATGCGGCTCCGGCGAGATGTTTGGACTGCAACGCTGCGATCAACGCTTTCTCATCGACAATGGGACCACGCGCGGAGTTGATGACCACAGCGCCTAGTTTAACAAAGGCAAGCGTATCATGATTAATGAGATGATGGCTTGTTGGGTTTAGGTCACAGTTGATGGAGATAAAATCGGAATTCGACAACAGATGTTCGAGTTTCGTCATTTCGATCCCGCTTTCGCCTACGAAGACATGGTCGATGGGGATAATGTCGGTGCCATACACCTTCATGCCAAAGGCACGCGCACGGCGAGTGACGGCTTTGCCAATATTGCCCACACCGATGACGCCCAATGTGCATTCACTCAGTGAACGACCGGGGATTTTTTCCCATTTGCCGCTTTTCATTTCTTTGTCCATCCACGGTTGGCGGCGGGCAAAGGCCAAAATGTAACCCAGAACTGTGTCGGCAACGGGGGTGGTGAAGGCGTTGGGGGTTCGGCATACCTGCACTCCATAACGGGAGCAGGCTTCGGCGTCGATCGAATCGATCCCTGTCCCCCACTTGGAGATGACCTTGAGACGCGGGACGCACGCCTGGATGACGCGCTCGGTATAACGGTCATCTCCACAGATCGTGCCGTCGAATTGGCCCGCATATTGCAGAAGGGCATCCGCCTCCATCCGTTCCTGCACATCGGGCAGGATCAATTCGAGACCGTATCTTTCGAAGACAGGCTTGAAGCGATCCACAAAAGGGATCATGTAAGGGGCAGTGAAAAGGATTTGTTTGGTCATGGGTTTGTCGTGTTAATTTTATTTTTTTCGAACATTCCTATGGACAGGAAACTATCAAGTGCTACCAACAACAGAAGCCAGGTCCCTACATAGAGTTGTATACCCGCGGGCACCACATGTCGCTCGATACCCAGGATATCTCCGTGCCAGACTAGGAGATAATGAGGCAACACCAGAACGATCATGATAGCCGCAACCCACCAGGCGTTGTTTTTCATCCGGGTCCCTTTCCAAAAGGCAAACACTGCGATGCCCAACGCAAAAAAGAACATAACCAGAGACTGCCCAGATGGATAAAGGAATTTCTCGATTCGTGCTGGAAGGACAGGCACGAACTGTTTGGAAAACAGAAAAGATGGAAGTTCCTGTATTCCCAGCAGCATATTGAACTCTTTGAACGGTTCCCGAATACTTCTTAACGGATTCGAGATCAGCCATTTCATATAGCAAGCTTTGCCTGACTCATACAACCATGTTCGATATGTTTCTAATGCCGGGTCCAGGTAGAAGGCACGGTCGAGCCCGTTGGCGTTTTCGTTCTTCAGTTGCATAAGTTCCGGCGAAACTGGCATGCCACATGCAGCGAAAAACGTCACCGCTTCGGGGTCGGGAAGGATTCGACGTCCCAGAACGTTTTGGAATGGGAAGATCCAGCGTCCTCCAAGGTCCGCTGTCAGGTTGCTTAGGACGAATATGACACTGAACACAACTATAAGAACAAGATAGTTCTTCTCAATGGAATGGAATACAACAAAAGCCAGCAGGATCACGGCAATCATTAATAGGACCCAGGCGTTTGTGTCACGACAAAATCCCCATAAGGTCGCTGTAATGAGGATCGCCGCTGCTTTGTACCAACGCCAACCTTTGATAAGCCATAGCCAACCTGCAAGAAACAACGCCATGAGGGAGAGGGACAAGGATTCTGTCAGCAGGACCGAGTCCCAGCCGATGATGTATTGATAAAGACTTAACAACAAAATGAGACCAAACGCGGCATACCGTAGAAGAATTGTCCGCAGAGAAGAAGCCACGCTCCATGCCAGCAGACCCCAACTGAAGATCGATACGACTCCCTGCGCCCAGGCAACCTTTTCCTCATTCCCATTGAACAGCTTTACCATCAATGGAAAGAGTAAGGGACGTGTACCCGCCAGGAACTCGGAGCTTAGAAT
>CAZKSG010000217.1:0-7231 GCA_964555335.1 uncultured Anaerolinea sp. | reverse complement strand
CCTTCACTCGCTAAACGAAATGCGCTGCTACTTGCAGCGCATTTCGTGTTTCATTAGTGTCATTCATCGGCCACGCACCGAAAACCGATGCGTGGAGAGAAATCGCCCAGATAGGCATCCGAGTCTGGTTTAGCAGCGAGATCAGACCCTCGCACTGCCGAGCGTTTCGGCACGCGGATATTGATCTCTGCATCGCCGAGACTCCCACCACGCACGACGCGCCTCAATGTCGAACTGGATTCCGGTCCCATGGGATTGAGCGCATCCACCAAGGATTGGTAATAGGTGCCGCTATAAAAATCGTTCGTCCACTCTGCCACGTTACCAGCCATATCCAATATGCCAAACGGGCTTGCCCCAAGCGGATACGTGCCCACGCGGGATGTATCGCCAACGAGCATGTTGTAGTTGGCGAGTAGTCCATTCGCCTTGTCTTCGCCCCAGGGAAAGGTACGCCAATCGTTCCCGCGCGCGGCGTATTCCCACTCTGCTTCGGTGGGCAGGCGACCCTGCGTCCATTCGCAGTAAGTCCTGGCTTGTCCCCATGTAACATAAATGACCGGATAATCGTTGAATTCCGGATTCCCGAAATATTCCGGCCGCCGCTGTGATTTGGTGTCTTGTGGCGTTGTGCAAATCCCCGCCTGGACGCACAGCATATACATGGCATTTGTGACTTCGAGCTGGTCCATCCAATAGCCGCTCACTGTGACGTCATGTGCAGGCCGTTCATCGGGCGCTGAGCGCGCATCCATACCGCCCATGCGGAACGTGCCAGCCGGGATGAAGATCTGCGGCATGCCATCGAGCATTGAAGTGCGCTGATTGGATAGGTCAGTAGGTGGCACTTCAGTCGGTCCTTGAGTGGGCGTGCTCGTAGGAGGGATTGATTCCAAGGTTGCCGAAGGAACTACAAACGTCAGGATATTCGTGGGAGCCGCTGTGGATACAGGTTTTGCCACAAAAGGGGCTTGATTATTCGCTGCACAGGCTGCAAGAAATAAAAGGATGCCAACGATTGAAAAGAGTTTTTTCATATTCGATATTATATGTCGTCCACTACGAGATTACGGTGCAGCCCCTACAAACGATAATGCATACAACGCATCTTCGTATCCCGGATGGACTGCCAATGCTTTGCGCCAGCTTTCCACGGCCTTGGTGGTGTCGCCTTTGCGATAGAGCGCCCAGCCATGCCAGAGCCATGTTTCCTCGGACATGTCAGTGCGCTGCAGGGCATAGTTCGTTAACGCAAGCAGGTCATCGGTACGCAGGGCGTGGAAGTTTGCCAGGAATGGGCCGAACTGATAACGGAACATGCGTTGCGGAAGCCCGATCTCGCGTGCTTTGTCATAGGCGACGTTGGCCTGGTCATATTGTTCAAAATAAACAAAATTGCTGCCCACGTTGAACCAGGCGAATGCATCATTGGGGTCTTTAACGGTGGCGGCCTGGGCGATATCCAACGCGTGTTGACGGTTCTGGTCCACGTCCCAATTCGAGCCGAGAAGCGTTGCCATTTCCGCTTCATTATCAGGCAGATAGACGACGAGGTAGAGATAATTGAACGGCTTCCATTCTGATTCCAATTGCTCGTACGAGACGCTTTTGTCGGGTCCTTTGTAGGGATCTTGAGCGATGAAAGTTTGTGTTGCCTCGTCATAGCCGGTGAGCAAGAGGTAATGTGCAGCCCAGAGATCGTCATCGGGCCAGCCGGTGTCATCGGGATTGAGGGATGTCGTGCCTTCGATGATGACCGGGTAGTTCGCGGCGATCAGACGCTTGAGCGTTTCGATATCGCCGCCCACACGATATTCGATACGCAGCCATCCTGCGTAATTGCGGACCCAATATGCCAGTTCCTCCGGGTTGACGTTGCGGTCGCCGTTGACGGGTTTGACCACATCTGAGATCGTTTTCTGGTCGCCGGTCCAGCCAAATAGATGAAGCATCATCGAAAGCGCGGCGGGACCGCAGTTGTTGGCAGTTTGTTTTTCGTACGGAGGAGAGGTGATGTTTGCCTGTGAGGGAGGCGGCGCGAGCGTTGGAGTCGCGGGAACAGGTGTATCTGCCGCGATTGTCGGTGTGGAGGGAACCGTTGGGCTAGCGACAACGGTAGGTTGGGGTGTGCTGGGAATTGCAGTTGGCACATCTCCAACCGGGTGGATCACGTTTCGCACGTAGGTCTTTGCAACTTCGAAGCGCCAGGATAAGCGGTCTTGAATGGCTGGGATCTGATACAAGAGAATGGCGAGCAGGACCAACCCTGCACCCGCCAGAAGTATGCTGTTTCGTTTCGACATTTAAAGAAGTGTACCAGAATTGGATGAGTCTGAATTAATCCATGGAAGCGGTCTATTCGCGGGCTGTCCCCACATAGGCGTACACTTCTTTTTGCTGATACCGTTTCAAGACCGTGTACCGTGTATATCCATCCATCAATTCGAAGCCAGCCTGGTTTATAAGAAGCGGCTCGATGGAAACGCCGCGCAGGATCGCCTCTTCACGTTCGTCGGCGCGTTCTTTCAATCCGATCTGGAATTGTTCCACGCTCATCAAATCGGTATTGGGATGGATGTCTTCGATGCGGAGGATCTCAAGTTTGAAATCCATTTTAGGTAGAACGTTCATCCATTCAACGGTCCAGTGTTCGTGCGGTGCTTCGTTATGATCAGATTCCCACTCGCGCATGATCCATTTCATCAAATGGTCCCTGATGTCGTTGGGATCTATAATGACGTGGTAGGTGAAATCACCCAATTTGTGGTATTCGAAGGATGGAAACATCGCTTAAGCCTGGAAATCTCGTTGCGAGCAGACTACGGGAACAATGCAATCGCCTTCTAGCCGATGCAGAATCGTCGATAAGAGGTATCCACTTAAAGTGGAGATTGCTTCGTCCCTCGCACTGACATACTGATTACTGATGTCCCAGCAAGGTCAACGCCGCGGCAATGGATGGGTCGGTCTCGAACGTGAATGTGTCCCATTCGGCGAAGGCCTGGATATCGGGGACGATCCCGGTTTCTTCCCAATTGGCATCTGAGTGCGCAGGGAAGAACGTCTCTGAAGCGATCCATATTTCAGAACCGTCATCGAAGCCGTATCCGTGCAGCACTTCCACGTTGCCGAGGCTCGTCTCGCCGGTGATCTTGGCACCTCTCGTATCGCGCATGATCCCAGCGAAGATCTCGCCATAGCTAACCGTATCCTCGCTGACCATCACCACGATCGGCACGGTCTGCGAATTTTGAATGGGATTCGAATCCACGCTCAACGGACGTGACTCGGCGCGGCTGACGAATTGTCCCAATCTACCGTCCGCGAAGAACGACAGGATCGGGTCTGCCACGGTGCTGCTACCGCCGCCGTTCATCCGCACATCCAGGACCAAGCCATCCAGTTCACCAAAATTATTGAGCGCATCTTCGATCTGCTGCGGGATCGTTTCATCGAAGAACGTGGGGATGAAGATATAGCCGATCTTCGATCCATCTGTCGTGGGTACCATGCGCGCATCGATACGCACATTCCCACTGATGGTATGACGGATCAACGCCAACTCACGCGGTTCCTCTCCTGGTGATTGCACCGTGACGACCAGCATTGAACATTCGGGCCCTCGTAAGCGGTTGGTCTCTTCGCTCAACACAGGCATACCATCCACGGTCAAAATGCTGTCGTGGGGTTTGATGCCGGCATGTTCTGCAGAAGACCCGGGGAACGTAGTGACTACAACAATGCGGCCGCGTTCGACATCCATGCTTCCGTAAATTCCCACACCTACAAATTGAACATCGCCTTTCAACTCGGCTTCTGACTCTTTCACCTCAAGCGGCGAAAGGAAGAAGGAATGCTCATCCTGCAACTCTTCGATCATCTTCTGCATTTCGATGTAAAACGCTTCCGTATCGAGCCCGGCCTGTACTTTTTCCTTGTAACGCGATTTGATCTCATCCCAATCCCTGCCGTTGAAATCGGGATATACATAGACATCGTCCACGATCTTTCCGATCTCACGGAGGATACGCAACTGTTCATCCTTTGATATATCATCCACTGGTTCCAGGGTGGGCAGCGTGAACGTGTTGGGCACCATCGTCGCTAGTGGAGTCGATGCACACTGCGGTGGGATAAATGCTGGAACCAGTGGGACCTCGGTCGGCGTGGCGGAAGCGGTGATCGTCGCTGTCGGTAAAGGGGTCGGCGTTGGCGGCACGATCATCTGCGTCACATAGTTGCACGAGAGCAGGATCAACACTAAAAATCCAAAAGCAATTTTCTTCTTCATTTATCACCTGTGTTCACGCCGCTGTCCCTGACGGCATCCATTGTCTTACATGTGCAAAAAGCTCGGTTAGCGGTTTAAGGTCACTGACGTTTACGGCCAGATTTTTCGTACGGGTGCGATCATACTGAAAGACACGCACACCCTCGCGCAGAAAACTCGCCCGCTGGTTGAACTCTTCGCGCGTCAGATAGCCAGCAAGCAAAATACCCAGGCCGTAGACCCAGATATTTCCCCAATCTGATGGAGTGATAATGTGTGTTTGTTTGCGTGTCGGGCTATATACACCCATACGCGCCTGGCTGATCTGTTTCATGTGTATATATGACAGCGAGTGGAACCGGTCATCAAGCTGGAGTCTTGCCTTTGGGGGAATCTCCACCTTTAGCGACCGCATCTCGCGCTTTGCATCCTGCCCGCCGATCTCGACGATCTCACTCTCCTCTGAATCGGACTTCAAGGCCAGTGCTCCGAGCGAGTTCCACTTTGACGGTCGCATCCACGAATCGGGCATCACATGGATAAAATGATGCGGCTTTTTTGCACGGACGATCTTTTGATTGTCGTCCTGTGTGGCAGCCACCAGTCCCGAGAGAAAGGCGAACAAATAAATATCGCTGTTGAGATGTCCCTCCGCCGCGTTCTGATCGGAGGGCACCAATGCCGGTGCGCTTAACACAATCTTGGGATTGCGCTTCATCTGTGTGATCTGCTCGCGATATGAAATAAGAAATGACTTGATGTCACATCGTCGCCCGCCAAGAGAGACATCATACCGATCTGGTTCGGTGAATGGCGTCGCTCCCATCACATCGAAGGGGATTTCGTGCTTTCCCAAGTGTCGCCGGAACGCCAGTTCCACTGCCACGCCCGCCACGATCCTGCGCAACCGGTCATACGGTGATCCGCCCATGCGGTTGTACGTATACGGCAAGGACCGCACCGCATACGCGATGCCGCCTTCTGTAAGATCGGGCGTGTAGGGGAGGTGGATGAAGTCCTTAACACTAAGCATGTCGTTTTTGAGTATTGAACAGTACGTTCTTAATTTCTAAACCGTAGTGTGTACATCACTCATTCCGAAACTGCAAACAATAATGATGGAACGTATTGCTCACCCACGCGGACCCCAGCCCGAACGGCGCGAGGGGTTGGTTATCCTGCAGCCAGATCTTTTCATCTTTCAGGATATAAGTTTTACCAAGTTCACGGGCAATATCCCACGCCAGGGGATAGATCTTTCCGCCTTTTTTCACATTCTTGACGATGATCGTCAGATACGCCTTCTCGCGCAGTAAGGGTTTTAGCCCTTCATATATACGGACCAATCTATGCAGGAACTCATCGTAATCGGCGATGTTTCCCATGTCGTTCGGGTCATCCGAATAATGGACATCCAACTCAGTGGAGGCGCGGCGCCTCTTTTGAGTCTCGGCTCCTTTGGTGCGTAACATATCCCAGTAGGGTGGGGATGTGAGGACGTAATCCATGAGCGGCAATGGATACCTGGTGATTTGAGCGGCGTCCCCATTGATGATTTCAGATTTTAGATTGGAGATTGTCTCGCCTAATGTCCCACGTTCTTCGTTGATGATCTGTTTGGCGATCTCGGCATATTTGGGATTCAGTTCCACGCCATAACTATTTCGTCCACAACGTAGCGCGGCGACAAGCGTGGACCCGGTCCCTGCCATGGGGTCGAGGACGGTCTGTCCTTCCTTGGTGAAGAACTCGATGAATTCCTGTGCCATTGTCTCAGGGAATTTCGCCGGGTGGACAAGGACTCCCTTCTTGCGCGGCGGCGGGTTATGGATGAACCATGATTTCTGGAATTTCAACCAACGCTTCGAGTCGAGATTGTTAAGTTTATTGGAAGGCATGGGCGAAATTATATCGTTTTAATATGTCATTGCGAGTGAAGGGGAACGAAACGAAGCAAACTCATGTTAAATGCCATACCCAGCTGGATGGAGATCGCTTCGAGCTATACTTTGGCGGCGATATTAGCGTACAGGAATTGGTGTCTTTGTTGGCAGCACGTAATCCACTTCGTACACTTCAAAATCTGAAAAGATCACACTAACCGGCTCATTGTCTGCTGAACGTACATACACCCCGAACGCGCCAATCGGAAACGTCGGTTCGGACACACTGAATTGGAAACGTCCATTAAGGAACAGGCGCATCTCACTGCCCACCGCCCACATCCCAATGCGGACCTCCCCAGGTGGACGAGGCGCGTCTCCGCTGAGGACCTGTTCGTGGATGGGGAGTCTCGTCCCGCCGTTGATGCGTTCGGCCCGGATCTCTCCATTGCAGGTCAATACAAAGCGATAGAAATAACTCCCTGTCCCGCGCACGATGATGCCGTAGTTATCGTCCCCGCGGCACAGGCTGGGACGCGCCGTGATCTCGGCATAGAAATCGGCCAGCGGGAGTTCACGTCGCATGCTGGCGAGGTAATAGCCCGGTTGAACCGCCAGTGACAAACGGTTGTTATTGATCACCGCGCTGCCGCTATCAGAAACGGCCACATCCCAAACCGAGTCATCTGAGAAGTCATCGGTCAGCGTCACCTTGCCGATGCCGGGATTCATTTGCGGCGTGCCTGTGTTGGTGGGAAGGGTCGATAGGGTAGGTGTCGCCGATGGCGGGAACCAGACAATAGTCGCTGTCGGAAGCGCTGTGTCCGTTGAGAGGGGCGTTGCTGTTTCCGGGGACACGTTTAACGGCAGGCAGGCGCTAATTATTAATGTCATTGCGAGGAGAAGCATAGCGATGAGGAAGCGATCTCCTTTTAAACGGAGAAAGCCTATCGACAGACCTTTCCCATTTAACCGGAGATTGCTTCGTGGCGCCAACGGCGCCGCTCGCAACGACATGTTACATGTGACTCTCATAATGGAATAATGACAATCTTCTTGAAGAAAATTTTGCTTCGTG
>CAZKSG010000216.1:0-7270 GCA_964555335.1 uncultured Anaerolinea sp. | reverse complement strand
CTTGTTACGCCCACGCCACCGCGCGACAAAACGCCGCTTCGCCGCCTTTGAACTTCCATGGGAAGACGCCGAGCGTGATGCGTTTGTTGTGCAACTCCTTTAAGCCAATATCGCCGCCAAGATTTTCCACATGGATGCAATCGTGCGGGAACAATGCATTGTGTGTCAGTTGATATGCCGAATCGGGGAACAACTCATCCATCTTATCTGCACCAAACTTGGCTTCGGTCTTTGCACGGACTTTCTGCCAGTGTTCCAACCCGCCTTTGCCGAGGAAACGACCGATGGGCAGGTTCATCGGGTGGTCGGTGGAGATCATATCCACGCCCCAGATATGAATTTTCTTTTTCAACAACCAATCGCAAATGCTGAAGTGCGGACCGGGGTGGCGCTGGATGTATCGTTCCTCATCTGCTTCTTCACCAAAGAACGAATATTTATGCCAGCCGGTATGGATGAAAAGAATATCACCGTCCTGTACATCGGCGCGCTTCTCAATATCTTCGGGTGTAAACAATCCAACATCATCGAGCATGTCACTTAAGTCAACAATCACGCCGGGTCCGTAACACCACTCGATCGGGATCTGATCGATAGTCTTGCCTTTGGTCACAAAGTGCCGCGGCGCATCGAGATGAGTACCCATGTGATTCGATGTTTGAATATACTGCGCATTGACTCCATGCTCTGATTTACGCTTGATATATTTCACCTCAAAGGGTGGATAAAACGGCCAGAAAGAACAATCCTGATTCAAATCTTGAGACAAGTCGTAAATTTTCATAACATTCTCCTTCGGCTAAATATTGTATTTTTCAGCAAACGCGATCAAAGCATCCTCAAAAATCTTCAAGGGTGGTCTCACAAGTCCCGCCCCCACCTGACCCACACCTGCATTTTTATGAGCGATCCCGGTATTGATACGCGGTGTGATTCCCAACTCAACAACCTTCCGAAGGTCGATCCCGGTAGGTGTACCGCGAAAATCCAAAGATGGCATGGTAAAAGACTTACTTTCGGCAAATGTGATCTCATACATTTCGAGCGTGGCATTTATCGCATCTTTGGGCGTACCGCCCACAAACGTGACAATCGCGGGCGCGGTTGCCATGGCAAAGCCACCAATACCTGCGGTCTCCGTAATTGCGCTATCACCGATGTCGGGATTTGCATCGTCCTGTGTGAAGCCTGAAAAGAATAGACCAATCGGAATCTCAGCGGGCGCAGTGAACCATTGCTTCTCACCAAGCCCACTGACACGGATACCAAAGTCCGTGCCGTTGCGTGCCATCGTAGTAACGATCGTTGAACCTTCCACGCCGTGCGCGGCATCGGTCATTGCTTTACATGCCGCCATGACAGGGTTCAGCACACTCAATGCATTATCACCAATGAACTGCAACACGTCTGGCACCGCGGCACTATCTTTCATCGTCTTCGCGATCAATGGCGAGATCAATTTCAAATACAATAACGACCCTGCTTTATTACGATTGTGCCCCTCATCGCCCATGTGTAACGCCTCAGACATCAATGCACGCATATCAATTCCATTTGAAGTTGCAAGTGCATCTGCCAGAGCGACACCCAACACATCGTTCATCCAATGTAGCTTCTTCAACACCTCTTCACTGTAGGCGCCATAACGCAAGACCTTTCCATAGCCCTCATTTAAATTGGAAAAGGATTTATTCCCTTGCTCGGCATTCTCCACCACATACACTTTCATGGATGGAGAAATGACCCCCGCCATGGGACCCACCGCGCCATGATGGTGACAGGAGTCGAATTCGACCTCGCCTCTTTCTACCATCGAGGTCGCTTCTGCCTCCGATTTGGCGATTCCCTCGAATAGCATGGCCCCGATGATCGCCCCGCGTAGCGGACCCGACATCTGCGCCCATTCGATCGGTGGTCCGGCGTGGAGAAACAGGTTTTCCTTCATTCCAGGAATGACATCGTGTGCAACAGCGACAGCTCTCAAGATAGGTCGAGCCGACATCATTCTTTCCACGGCGGACTGATTGGCCTGGTCAATATCCATGCTCATTTTTTCATCCTCGCAAGAAGCGATGCTACTTTTTCATTCCCGCCAGCGGGCGGACGCCACTCCACATGCACAGCTTGCACATTCTGTGATACGAGACTGTCATAAAAGGATTCCAACCCGACATTGATGGCAGCGAGAGGCTTTTTCAATTGTTCGAGATCAACAGGAAAAAATTCACTTTTTCTGCCTGAACTGAACCGCAAGCTGATATATTCCACCGCCTCGGTGGTCGTGCAAAAAATCTTCACCCCTGCGTCGTTTAATTGATCCATTTGCGATTTTAGATTTTGTGGATCATCATCTGTGCCAATAACGATCGCAACGAATTCGATCTCCGGTCTTGAGATACCGATCTCCTTAATGACCGGGACTAATTCGCCTGCAGGATCAAGATGCGAACCCTCGCCCAAAACAACATCGAAGAGAATCATCCCAACATCTGTGTCAGCCGCTTCCTGTTTCATGCGGCGGATGCGCAGATCGTTATCGATCATAGGATGCAAACGTCCCACCATGAAGAATTCATCGCCGAGATCAATGATAGTGTGAGCTTCACTGTGAAGCGGATCTTTAAGTAATTGGTTGTTGGTAATTGGGGCATTGGAGTAAATGGGTAAGAGACTTGCCTGTAAACCAAGCAGGGTTTCATAAGCCAGAGTTCCACCTGAAAACAATCCACGCAAGCAGAAACCAGCATTTGGAGACTTTGCACCAGCCGCCAGTCTCTGATCTCCAATCTCTACAGCAATTTCAGCAGCTTCACTCAGACTGATCGCAAAATAGAGATCACCCATCTTTCTTGCAGGCGGTGGATACCCAACAAAATACACAACAACCGGCTTACCGATCGCCTGGGCTGTGGAAATGAGGCTTGTTGCCACATCGGGTGCAGGCGGCTTGGAAATCAAAACAATCACTTTCGTCTCTTCATCGCGCGCCAGTAGATCAAGGGCTTGATGCGCTGTGATCGCACCCACATCCGATTTCAAGTCACGCCCACCCGTACCAATGGCATGAGAAATACCTCCGCCAAGGTTATGGATTTGGGCCGTTACCGCCTGTGTCCCTGTCCCTGAAGCGCCGATGACACCGATCGATCCGCGGCGGACGCGGTTGGCAAATCCCAATCCAATACCGTTGATAATGGCAGTGCCGCAGTCGGGCCCCATTACGAGCAACCTTTTTTCACGGGCGGTCTTTTTGATGGCGATCTCATCTTCCAGTGGGACGTTATCACTATACAGAAAAACGTGTTTTCCAAGTTCCAATGCTTCGCGTGCAACGCCCGCCGCATAACGACCAGGAACTGACACCAACACCCAATTGGCTTCAGGCAATTGTTTTACCGCGCTATTCAAACTACGCGGACGAAAATCCTGCTGAGAAGTGGAAGATTTACGGCGCGTGAGAAGCGTGTCGACTTGCGAAAGAGCGTCTTGCGCTGCAGCATCAGTTTCGGCTTTGACGACGATCAACAGATCATCGGGGCTGGCGGATATAGATTCGGGTAGGAGATTATTCGCTGCGAGTAAATCCCGATTGGCGGGAGTCGCCATCACCACACCCGCATCCACCACGTCAGGCAAGCCAAGCAGGCCCCGTTGCAATTGCATCAATACGACCGAGTCGTAATACGCTCCTGCACGAATGCTCCATTTTGTGGCTGTCATAGTTTGCTCACCACCTGCGCCAAATGAGTTGACCAAAACAATAAGGCTTCATCCATATACCAACCAGCGATCACTTGTAATCCCATCGGCAGCCCATCGTCGGTTCTTCCAACGGGTAGATTGACCGCAGGGAAGCCGATCTGCGTCCACGGTAGACACATGACCGGGTCGCCAGTGCTGTCGAGTCCTTTTGGCGCGGGACCAATTGTCGGAGGGCAGATCCAGAGGTCGATGCGGTTATCGTCCATCACTTGTGTGATCTGGTCGCGGAAATTATCGCGGGCTCTTAAATGAGACTGGAGATGAGAGACTGATTGTCCACGACGAATCAAGTCAGTGAGTTTTTGCGAGTAGAGGGTTTCGTACTTAGCAAACCAATCCTTGTGAACATTCGCAGCGTCGTGCGACATGATGGCATCGTGACGATCACGAATGTCTTGATAATCGTCCATGACATGCACGCGGCGTAGTTCGTATCCCGCGTCAGACAGGGATTCACAAATTGTGTTGAAACAGGTTAGGGCTTCGTCAGAAGCGCAGGCAAGATATTGTCCCTCCGGGATTCCAAGGGTCGGCTTCTTCGGCGTGGCAATGTCCCGCCAATCCGTAAACAGAATACTTGCCACATCCTGTGCACTCTCGATATCCGGTGTAAAAAATCCGACATGGTCAAAGGTTGGGGAAAGAGGAATTATGCCGTCGCGTGAAATGCGTTCGTATGTTGGCTTGAAACCGACCGTGCCGCAAAACGCAGCAGGGCGGATCACAGAACCGATAGTCTGCGTGCCCAACGCAAGGTTGCACAACCCCGCGCCAACCGCCGCGGCTGAGCCACTACTTGAGCCGCCAGGAGTATGCCCCGGGTTGTGAGGGTTGCGTGTGGGACCCGGCGTGAAGTAGGCAAATTCAGTAGTGACGGTTTTGCCCAGGATAAGCGCACCCGCATTTTTGAGTCGCGTGACGCTCGCAGCTTCTTCGCCTTGCAATTCCTCAGCGGGAAGATGGCTGCCTGCCCGCGTAATGAAACCATTTGTATGGAATATATCCTTCACGCCAACCAAAACTCCGAAAAGAGGCGGGCGGTTTGCGGGGTCAGGATAGTTAGCGGCAAGTCCTTCTGCTTCTTTGAGCAAACGGTCAAAACGATTCGGTTCGGGGAGAAAGGCAAGAACGGATGGCTCGCGTGAATCAAACAAAGACTGGAGACTGAACACAAAGCCTCGTGGGGAGAGTTCATTATTGCGAAAGGCACAAGAAAGTTCGATCGCATTCATACGCTTAAGTCTCTACTCTCCAGCTACCGCATTCTCTCTGCCGCCAGCTTGACTGCGTCCACAATGTGTTGATACCCCGTGCAGCGACAGAGATTTCCTGACAACGCATGGCGAATTTCATCTTCTGTCGGGTTTGGATTGTCCTGCAAAAAGGGAATAAGTGTCATCAGGATGCCAGGTGTGCAGTAACCGCATTGCAGACCATGTGCCTCCCAAAAAGCCTGTTGCAGAGGGTGAAGGTTATCCTTATCGTTTGCCAATCCTTCGACAGTTGTGATCGAATGACCGTGTGCCTGTACAGCGAAGATCAAACACGAACGCATGGATTCGTCATCGAAGAGGATCGTACAAGCCCCACAAACGCCATGCTCGCAACCAACATGCGTGCCTGTCAGCTCGAGTTCGTGTCGCAGAAAATCACTCAACAGAAGGCGTGACTCCACTTTGCGCGTGTATTCTTTCCCGTTGATGCGAACGGTGATCTGGGTCATTGCAATTCCCCCGCGCGCTGATATGCCTGCTTCAATGCTTTCTTCGTCAGAACCATCGCCAGATGACGTTGAAACTCCGGTGATGTGTGCACGTTGCCAAACGGATTGATCTCTTTACCCCCTGCCAATGCCGCCGCAGATTCGATCAACTCATCATTCAATGCTTCACCTAGTAAATGATTGGCAGATTCCTTTGCATCCACGGGGCCATCGCCTGCATTCAAATAGACCAGCTTTGCCCGTTCACATTTTCCATCTTTATCGAGAGTGACCAACGCGGCAACTCCCATCAAGGCATAATCACCGGCACGCGGGGCGACTTCCATAAATGACCAACCTGTTCGCGCAGGCATGAACGGCAGTTCGATCTCGACCAGGATCTCATCTGGCTCGAGTGCAGTGGTGAACATTCCGGCAAAAAAATCCTGTGCGTCGATCCAGCGTTCTCCTGAATTATTTTTTGCTTTCAATCGTGCATTCAATGCCAGCATCAACACAGGTAATTCTGCAGCGGGGTCCGCGTTGACGATGCTCCCGCCGATGGTGCCCCGGTTGCGGATCTGCGGATGTGCAATGAATGGAGTCGCTTCATGCAGCAGCGGTATCTGTTTTGCAATCGAAAGATCAAATTCGAGATGTCGTTCACGTGTCATCGCCCCAACACGGATTGTCTCTCCATCCTCCCGAATAAAGCCCAACTCTTCGACTCGATTCAAGTCAATCAACACGCCCGGCTGCACAATACGGAAATTCATGGCAGGCACGAGGCTTTGCCCACCAGCCAGGATCTTTGCTTCACCCGCATACTGGCTCATCAAGCCCAATGCCTGATCGAGCGATGTCGGTGCATGGTATTCGAACGGAGCAGGTTTCATACAGCCTCAACAATTAAGGATTGGGAACTACAAACTGGACGGTTCTCGCTTCTTTCTTCACGTCAATTTGATTCTGTCTTCTGTAGACATTCACTATCTCAGACATGATCGCCAAGGCGATCTCTTCTGGCGACGTTGCGCCGATATCCAAACCGATCGGGGCGTGGAGGCGGGCGAGTTGTGCCTCGGTGATACCATCATTCAATAGCCTCTCGCGTCTTTTGGCATTTGTGGTTTTGCTTCCCAGTGCGCCGATATAAAACGCAGAACTATTCAATGCAATCTTCAATGCCGGATCATCCAGTTTGGGATCGTGAGTCAGCATGGCAATGGCAGTGGAGTGCGTCACCTTGACCTGTTCGAACGCGGCATCTGGCCAGGACTGGATGAGTCGATCCACGTGCGGGAATCGATCTTGATTCCCCCAGGCGTTTCGCGGGTCAATAACGATCGTCCGATAACCAAGAGTCTTTGCCAGCGAAGTCAATGAGACGGCAATATGGACTCCACCGACCATGATGAGTGCAGGTGGCGGGTCGATCAATTCGATGAAAATTTCAGTCTCATCATTCACTACTGCACGCTGAGAATTCCCCGACATACGAGTCTCATTCACAAGTTCCAGAAGTTTTTTTGCATCCCAGTGATTGCCGATGACCATCCCATCTTCCTGAAACAGAAATTCGCGTCCCAACATTTCCGCTGAACCACGGATCACCGTTACATGGATAAACTGGTTCTCGTCCTGCCAGGCTTTGCGAAGGAACGAGAAAAAGGTTGTGTTGAGTGGCTGGACAAAGACATCGATACTGCCCCCGCATGCCAGACCTACTTCCCAGGCAGTTTCATCTGCCACGCCAAAATGCAAAAGCTGAGGTCGATTCGTTTTCAACGATTCGATCCCAGCTTC
>CAZKSG010000215.1:0-7280 GCA_964555335.1 uncultured Anaerolinea sp. | reverse complement strand
TCTCTTCACAACTCGGAGGTCCATTCGACTTCTGCGCTTTTGCCTTGCTTTCAGACTGCGGTCATTCCCGACCGCGTGCTCGGCTCTCTGGAAATCGCTTTGAAGTGTACTCGTCCTCGTCAGCGTCTTTGGATGTATGTTGGGCAGGATTTTATGACGGAGGAGGGAGAATGTCAAGAGGAAAGCGCAAACTATCATTTAGGAATATCTTGAAACCCATTTTCATCGTTAACTGTCCAACTAAGACTCTGCAAATGATCTAATAGGTAATTCAAAATAAAATTTCCGAGTTCTGAAAAGGTTACTATTTCAAGGTGTGAAATTGAATAAGTGTTTGACTTGTCGCCATCAATTAACCATTCTTTGCCAATAAAATAGGACACCCTTTTGATTTTTTCAGGTTTCCCTTGCCGATTTCCCTGATTGTCGTATTTTGCTTGCCAAAGTGTATTATCTGGCACTAGCAAAACGGGGAAAATCAAAGAGTAATATGAATTATCAATGGCACTTAGATTTTGGGCATTAGCAATCAAACCATACGCCGAATTTATTGCTTGACTGATTTTATCGAATACGCCACCATCTGTTGACGTTATCGACTTGTCTTGCTCCTTTCTTCCAACTTGATCTGCTGACTTAGCCACATAATCTTCTGGCTGATAAATTGCAATTCCGGTTTTTAGACGAAAGCTCTTTGAGAAGCCTTGTAACTTTTCTTGTCCCACGGAGTTATCCCACACCTCCTCAGGAGTAAGAGTTCTCAAGATCTCGTTATAACTTTCACTTCTTTTGCGTGGCAGGCAATGAGTGATTAATGGGAAATTGCTACGAAGGTTTTTGCATTCAACGCTCAAACAGAGACGCATAAACCCCTTTGTGTATATTGCACGAATATCAAATTCCCGGCTCTTATTCGTTATCGGATCATCGTAGGTGCCACTATGTTCACATAGAAATCCCAAATTTATAAGCCTATTGAGCACTTGTATTTCAAAACTAAAATCAGAATATCCTTGCAGATATTCTTCCAAATCTGTTTCCGTGATTGGATTGTTTTTTAGATTTGCCATTGATTCACCCAATTAATTTGCTCTTCTCAGTGTGCAACAAATGTATCACGAAAACTCTGTAGAATAAATCCATCCATCAGCACATGGAAGCCCTTCGGGCTGGCAAAACTAGTCCGCTTGAGCGGACTTCCACGAACTGAGTTGGTTGTCGAGTTCATCGAGACACAGGACTTTAGTCCGCCGAAACCGCCGTCACCTCCCACGCGGACTTGTGTTTCCAAGTTATGCGGGTCTTATGGATTTGGCACTCCTTGTACGATCGTCAAGGGATTCCCTTGTCTGTCCGCTGTAGTGGAGAGATTATAGGAATAAACACAGCCATTTCCTTCCGCTCTCACTTTCGCAGATACTGTAAGATGGTGAACAGTATTAGGTAGCAGTGTAATTTCCACCGAGGCTGGGTTTGAGTAGGCAGAAAAGCTTCCGGTTGTTGAAAAAGTCCCCGATTCTGTGACGATGGTCACTTCCACCCCATAGCCAATATAGACTGTGATCGTCTGGGATAACTGGTCTGTTGGCGATGTGACCGGCTCGACCCACAACGGCTCAGGGGTCGGTGGTGGACAAAATGTCGCCGTCGGCGTCTCAGTAGCCGGAACCTTGGTTGATTTCCGCCTCGTTTTTGTTGGCAAAACCACTGAGATACTCGTTTGCGTCGCTTCGGAAATCACCGTATTGGTTGATGAAGCCGTCCAAACAGGAGTGTATGTCGACGTGACCGATGCTGTAATCGTTGATGTGACTGTTGCTGTGAAAGTCTCTGTGGGCGATTCCGTTTCAGTATACGTCAGCGAAATCGTACGAACTGGCTGGGTTGCATCCTTTGTAGGCGTAGGGAAACAACTGAGAGGTAACATTGCAACCAGCAGTGAAAAGAAGAGCATTACTCGCTTGGATCGAAAGTGTTTCATATACCAGTCTCCTTTTTCCGCCCAATAAGTCATTAATCTATTTAAGTATGTTGCGATAAACCTATTATATTATTTGGGCAGACTTAAAGCCATCGCTTCCCACACCGATTTCGGTTTTTCATAGCGATGAATGATATTTTCCTCCAAAAATTGAGTGTCCCAGCCCTGGAGGAACGCCCGCACAGCTTCTTCATCGAAGAAACGCTTGGTCATTGTGCCAAGAAAATATAAATTCGGCTCGATCGGCGGCTCTGTGGGTGAAGCGCCAAAGTTGTAGTCATGTGTGGAGTTGAATCGAGCAAGCAGGATGCCGTCCGTTTTGAGGCAGCGGCGGAGTTCGGAGGCGATCTGCATGGTGACTGTCCATGTGAAGTAGTGCAGGCTGAGACTGGCGACGATCACCGAGAGACTATGGTCAGTGAACGGGAGCGGTCGTCCGTTATCGAGTTGGACGAATTTTGCTTTGGGAACAGATTGCGTACATTCCGCCAGATTTTTCGTTGAGATGTCCGCTGCGATGACGTTACATCCTGCGGCAAGCAGTTCAAGCGTATCCCAGCCGCTGCCGCAGCCGAGTTCGAGCACCAGTCCGTTCGCGGTTTTTTGCTTCAGCAAGTCCAACCATTTGTCCAGCCAGGGATCGCTTTTCATGCGATGGAGTATAAGACAAAACAGAATATGCCAGGTACGGCTATTATTTTTTCTGGCCGGCTTCCGTCTTGCCTCGGTTAATTTCATTCATAAGGAAAACAGCCAGAATGATCAATACACCTGCGCCGATCGTAATGAGTGAAAATTTCGGAACGGAACCAAAGACATCCCCCAACAGAAAAAACAGTTGAATGATCGCGCGATTGGACCTTCCCAAATCAAAAGTAGTTGAACAAAGCCCCACCACACCCAACGCAATCAATATAACAGCACACCCCAGGCAGCTTGATTGAGTTTGTTTCATAAGTATCCTCCCGACAATGATATGGCTAGATTGTATCTGATTGTGCAAAATGGAACTAGCAAACCTTTGTACTAGGGCAAAAAAAGACCTGACGGATCCTCATATCCGTCAGGCCTGCTGTTATCTATGTCGTGGATACGACCCCAACACCCGCGTCATCAAAGCATATTCGCTCAAATGATCCAGCGCTTTGCGGACGGTTTCATCTTGTGTCGAGCCGATGAAATCGATATAGAAAAGGTATTCCCACGGACTTCCCTGCAGAGGACGGGATTCGATCTTCGTCAGGTCAATGTCACGCAGGGCAAAGACGCTCATGGCTTTGAACAGAGAACCCGGCTGGTTCTTCAATGTGAATACGATGGAGGTTTTCGCCTCCCCCTCCGGTTGAATTGCTTGCTTCGAGATGGCAAGGAAGCGCGTGTAATTTTCGGGGTTATCTTCGATGCCTTCTTCCAGAATTTCCATCTCATATAGCTCCGCAGCGCGGCGGGAGGCGATGGCGGCGGTGGTCCGCTCGCCGCTGGCTTTGAGCATCTTCACGCTTCCGGCGGTGTCGTAAACTGTTTCGGGTTTGATACCCAGATTCCGCAAATAGGCGGCGCACTGTCCCAGCGCTTGCGGATGACTGATGGCTTTCTTGATGTCTTCCTTTTTCACGCCGGGCAAGGCGATCAGGCAGTGCTGTACGCGAAGGAGGTATTCACCCACGATGTGCAGGTCATGCCGTAGGAGCAGGTCATAGTTCTGGTGGATACTCCCTGCCAAAGAATTCTCTATGGGGATCAAGCCAAATTCGCACTCATCCGAAACGACCGAATCAAAAACGACGTCGAATGACTCACATGGTTTGGTCTTGACGTTTCCAAAAAAATTGAAAACAGCTTGTTCGCTGTACGCGCCGGGTTCACCCTGAAATGCAATTTTCATTGTTCACCTCATAGTTATATGATTCAGCCCCCTCCGCCCTTTCGGGCACTTCCCCAAAACCCGACTGAAGCTCGTCGGGTTTTGGGGGAGGAAGGGTGGGGTCATCCCCACCAAAACGATGTGGCGATCATTAGATATAGACCGATCAAGGCAAGCCCTTCCAACCAATTGGACTCGCCGTCATACACGATCAAAACGCTCAAGAGCGCGGTCAATACCAGCGCGACAACCAATAATGGCGGCAGGACGAGGGTCAACGCCACTGGGGTGAAAAAGAATGAGAGCAGGACCAGGATGGGGGTTAGAGCGAGAGCGACCTGCAGGGAACTGTTCAGGATGACACTGATGGCGTAATCCGATTTGTTCTTGATCGCCAGTTGAATCCCGACCACGTTCTCGACTGCGTTGCCCGCAATTGCAACGACAACCAACCCAGCAAATGCTTCCGAGATATGCAACGTTTCAATGGCAGGCTCAAGCGCCTGCACAAACCAATCGGAGACGAAGGCAGCGGAGATGCCTGCCACAGCCAGCACGGAAACGACTCGCGTCAACGACCAGGGCTTTTCTGTTTTCTCCGGGTCATGCGACGCTTCCATGGAAGGTCCGCCCTGCATGGACATCGGAATGCTGGCAATGAAAATAGCCAGCAAAACCAGCGCGCTTGTAATGCTTAACGTCACTTCGTGGGCAGAGGCAGGTGTATGCAGGGAATGCGCCAGAGTTGGCATCACCAACGCAGAGGTCGCCAACACCATTAACATGACCATGGCGCGCGGCGTTTCATGACTGAATTTTTGTGTGCCATGTTTAATACCGCCGAAGAGGAAAGCCAACCCCATCACGAGCAGGCTGTTCGCCAGAATGGAACCCACCAGTGCGGATTGCACCACAGTGACCAGCCCTGCCCGCAAAGCGAAAAAGCTCACGAACAGTTCAGGCAAATTGCCGATGGCAGATTGCACAACCCCTGTGGCACCGGGTCCCAGGTAGTTGCCGAGCTGCTCCGTGGCATGACCTACCACGGTCGCCAGTGTTGCCAACGCAATGGCACTGATAAAAAATGTCAACACCGGATTGGCGCTCGTAAAAATCAAAACGCTCGTCAAAGCACTGGCAACCAGGGCAATGATAAATGTCGTCCATTCGTTTTTGAGCAAACGACTCATTGTGAGCCTCTTTTATACATACGGGATGCATAAAATTATACTTTTGAATCCCACCTTCATACTAACGATCTATTGCCGCTCCGCCCACTCGACGATCTTGCGGAAGCCTGCTTCGACATCTTCATCTGAGGCAGCGATCGTCATACGAACAAATCCCTCGCCCTGCTTCCCAAACGCCGAGCCGGGGACAAGTCCCACGCCCGCTTCATCAAGGATGCGCTCACAAATTTCCAGCGAAGACATTTTCAGCGGACGAAAATCGAGGAAGAAATAAAATGCTCCCTGCGGCGGCGTGACCAGCACTTTTTCACATTCCAACTCATGAGCAAGTCTCAATACGAGTTCGCGTCGGCGGGCATAGGCGGTGCGCATGCTCGTGGTGACCTGTTGGATCTCCGGGTCGGTCAAGGCGAATGCCGCGGCTTTCTGAATGAACGGCGCAACGCAGGTAATGGAGTTTTGCCCCGCCTTCAGGGCATTATCGATGACCGCCTTTGGCGCGGCAAGAAAACCCACCCGCCAGCCGGTCATGGCATAGGATTTGGAGAGGCTGTTTACGAGTATCGTTCGTTCTTTGGCGCCCTCGAACGCCGCAGCGGACGTCGGTCGCTCACCATAATATAAACTGCCATAGACTTCATCACTGACGATCCACAGATCATGGACTTTAGCGAAGTCTTGCAGTTTTTGCAAATATTCTCTTGTAGGATATGCACCCGTTGGGTTCGATGGATAGTTCAACACGATGACGCTTGTCTTGGGTGTTAGAGCTTCTTCCCATTCTTCGAAATAGGGAATGAATCCATTCTCGGCGGGCGCCGGGATACGGATCACATTTCCGCGCAACATGATTGCCATGTTGGAATGAGTCGCCCAGGATGGATCAGGGATAAGCACATCGTCACCGGGATTCAGAATAGACTGCATCGCTGTGTAGTACGCGTGAATGCCGCCGTGCGTGACCAAAATTTCGGAGGCGGGGTCGTAGTCAACACCTTCGTCGCGCTGCAGCTTGGAAGCGGTGGCAGACAAAAGGTCCGGGTAGCCGCGGGAGGGTCCGTAGTGAGTCAATCCTTTTTGGAGGGCTTTCATCGCTGCATCCAGGATGGCCGGGTGAGTCCCAAAATCCGGATCACCCACTTGCAGGCCGACGATCTTTTGTCCGCTTGCTTTGAGCGCAAGAATACGATCTGCCATTGCTACAGTTGCCGATTGACGTATTTCATCGAATTGAACGTTGAGACGTTTCATGAAGGCTCCTCAAATTTAAGGGCGGAGTGTATCAGCATCCAGTAAATATCGTCAACCAGTTAAATAGAACGTCCCGAAGCTTTACTTCGGGACGTTTGTTCAAAGTGCAGCTTTGGCTGCCGCGATCACTTCCTCGTAATCCGGTTGTTGACCCAACACAGGCAAATAATTGACATAGGTCAACTTGCCATCGCGCCCAACAATAAAGACCGCCCGGCGAAGGAAGCGACGTTCTTTGATGAGCAAACCATACTTTTGACCGAATTCAGCTTCGAGTACATCCGAGACCAGTTTCACCCGGTCCACACCGGCAGCACCACACCAACGCTTTTGCGCAAAAGGAAAGTCTGTGCTGACGGTATAGATGACAATATCCTCGCTCAAATTGGCGGCTTCCTGGTTGAAGCGGCGGGTTTCGATATCACAGGTTTCCGTGTCGATCGATGGGACAGCGCACAGAATGATCACCTTCCCCCTGGACTCCTGGAGTGGATTCACGCTTCCCCATCCAGGGACAACCGAGGTGAATTCCGGGGCCATGTCTCCGACCTTTACATCGTCCCCGATGATCGTGGCGAAGTGATCGCCCAGTTTGAAAAAATCATTGCGAATGGTTGGCATTGCCTTCTCCTCTTATCGATTGGTATTTCCATTAATCACAATATAAACGTTGCAGAAGCGAAAATCCTTACCTTACTCTCCGTCAGCCGGCAGATTGAATTCCATCCAAGCGTCGTACCGTTCGTTGTGACGTGAACTTTTTCGCACATACACCGGCCGGTTCTCGTTTTGCGAGAAATGTCGATTCTCATGGATTTTTCAGGGTTACATCCATCTTCAAATTTAAGAAACTTGTTAGTAGCCCCTCAAAAACCCCAAATGCTACAATGATTCGACTATTCTGGCAGGTGAGTTAATATGAAACGAACGGTTCCAGCATCCATTCTTGCCCTTTTTCTGTTCTTGCACTCTTCCCTTTCGGCAACACAGGCAT
>CAZKSG010000214.1:0-7353 GCA_964555335.1 uncultured Anaerolinea sp. | reverse complement strand
CTGGCTATGTTCTTCAGGTTTGGAAAGCTGGAACCACTCCGGTTCTCATCAAGACTGTAACATTGACGAAAGACTCATCACAGTACCGGTTCATCGCCAACCTCTTACCCAACACGACCTACTTCTGGAAAGTGCAGACAAAAGGGCTCAATGGGCCCAGTCTCTGGTCTGAGATCTTCCACTTCACAACGGGTCCATGATCCGGAACGGTTAATGAGAAAACATCGGGTGCCCAGCCAGTTGAAACAACATGGCTGGGCTGAGTGCTTGATTCAACGAGATATATGAATGACCAGATCCAGAACGAATTCATATTAATTTGGTATGCCCTATTGTCTAGTAGGGCAACATTTGTTATGATTATCACAAATGGAGGACCAATGAAGTTTCATCGCGGAGGCGCCGGGGGATAATAGTCTTAAACATACAAATCAATTTGACATGGCGGCAATGATCTGATCGCTGATTTAGGTTGTGGTGCGAGTGATCAGGGAGCAAATCGAGAAAACCGGTAACACCGGCTAGCGCATTCTTAAGCGTTAATCCTTGGGAGGGAAAACATGAGTACGTATCGAAAGACCATGCAAAATGCTGTGGCTATCATTGCATTACTGGCAATGATGTTTTCCATGGCGCAATCTCAACCTGTCCGCGCAATTGGACAGGACAAGAATACAATAGAGATGGGGGATTCAGGCAGCAGGATTGCCAATCGATTGACGAATACCCGGTCATTTTCCATCAACAAGAATATTCAGCAGGAACAGGTTTTGCAGTCGCTCAATGGGACTGTAACGATCTGGTATTCCTATGGAACTGGAAGCGCGGAAGAGACCGCATTTCTACAAATAGTACAAAACGCAGAAACCAATAATCCGGGTCTTGACATCATCACGGAGTTCCACGATTTCGGCAGTATCATTAATGATTACCGAAATGCTGTCCATGGTGGTGTTGGGCCGGATATGTACATTTATCCAAATGATGAGTTGGGAAATCAGGCTCGCGAGGGCATTATTCTCAATATCAACAGCTATCTACAAGGTCAACTCACCAACGTAGATCAGGTTGCAGTCGATGGCATGAAGGTGGGAGGTCAACTATATGGTGTGCCGGAATCTACCAAGGCTGTTGCACTGTATTACAACAAGTCCATGGTCCCCACTCCTCCAACGACCACGGCACAATTGCTCTCAATGCTTCAGGGGGGCGAAACCCTCGTCTCGTCCGGCGGTGGGGTCTATTATTTCTATGGGTGGTGGAATGCCTTTGGCGGACAGATAATGGACGCCAACGGTCACTGCATTGCCGATCAGGGCGGTGTTGCTCCCGCAATGCAGTATCTGCTTGATCTACAGAGCGCCGGCGCCATGTTGGAAATCGACTATGGTGAAGCTCAAAACAAGTTCGTCAATGGCGAAGCGGGAATGTTCATCAATGGTCCATGGATCTTGCAGGATTTGAAGTCCGCTCTCGGAACCAACCTTGGCGTTGCGCTCCTGCCCGGCGGGCCAAGCGACATCGCCACGCCCATGAACGGAATTGACGGCTTCTATGTTAATCCCAACACGGCAAATGCTGCCAACACCGTCAATGTAGCCCTCTACCTGACCAATCAAGCATCTTCGCAAACATGGACAGATGTTGGAGGACACATTCCAGTGCGAAGCGATGTGACATCCGCCGATCCGCTCATCAACACATTTGCACAAGCCTCCGCACAGGGCGATCCCCGTCCACAGACTCCGCAGTTAAATAATTATTGGCCAACGTTCGGCGACATGGTCAACAATGTACTGTCGGGCGTGGAAACGCCTGCAAACGGCGTGGCAAACGCCTGCAGCCGAATGAACGCATCGAATTTCTACATCCAGATTCGCGCCAATGACGAGAAGGTTCAATCCGTTGGATGGCCTATGGGACAGTCCATTGACCTGTCCGTTGACGATCCGGGAACCGGAACAAATCCGGATTACTCCACGTCAATGACGGTCAGTGAATGGACACCCTGGGGATCAGGTGAAACCTATACAGTATTTGATCTTGTAAACCAATTCGACATCCAACCCGGGTTTATAGTGACAGTAGATGATGGTGTTGTGACAAAGACTCATGTTGTCACTCCCCTTTCATTTACCGATATAAACCTGGATACGGATATCATCTCAGGGGGTGCAAACCCGAATTCACGCGTCAATATTTGGGCGTGTAATGGTCCATGCGCCAACTTTAATCGACATGTCAATTCTGATAATGGCGGTGCATGGACAGCAGATTTTGCTCATCCCGGCATCGATCCAGATGAACAGGAGATGATCGATATAGGACCCGGCACGTGGATCGATTCGTCGGAATTTGACGATGACAACGATAGCACGATGTACGGGAAGACCGTCCCCAATCCACGCTTCCATGTGCAGTTAACGCAAAACAATATCGAGGGCTATAGCTGGCCGGTCGGCGCGTCTGTGACGATCACGATCGACACCAATCATAATGGCACGCCCGAATTTACATCTGCCCCCGAAATTGTGACACAGGCGAATTGGGACCCGAATGAAACGGTGGTTGTCTTCAACGATGTTGGAGGCATCGATCTTGCAGCTGGTATGTACGTAACGATGACCGACGGAACCACCACCAAGACACACACGGTCACAACGCTGGCGATCACATCCATCGATCCCGGCACAGACAAATTGACAGGTACCGCGCCTCCGAACAGTTACATGGAGGTCGGACATATCTGCGACCAGAATGGATGTGCGATCCGCCGCATCAATGCGAACGGAGCCGGCAATTGGGTGGCAGATTTTTCGGTTCCGGGTGCGGGAACAGATCCCGATGAACAACGCCTGTTCGATATCCGGCCGGGGATCGGCAGCGAAGTCCGCCAACCCGATGCAGATGGCGACCACACCGACATCGACTGGAACGTCCCCAATCCGAACTTTAATGTCCGCCCAAATGTTGAGCAGATCGAACTCAATGAGTGGACTGTTGGAGAGACTGTTACGGTCACGGTAGATGACCCAGGGACTGGCACAACTCCAGATTATTCAACTCAGGCCGTGATCGGAACCGCTCCGTGGAATCCAAGTCAAAGTTATACATCTGTGAACCTGGGCGGGATTCTTGACATTCAAACTGGGTTTGTTGTAACGGTCAGCAATGGCAGTATCACCAAGACCCATACCGTCACATCTCTTGCCTTCACCGATGTCGATATTGCAGCAGACACCGTTACGGGTGTGGCTGCGCCCAATTCCCATGTGGATATCTGGGCCTGTCCGAACAATGGGCCGTGCGTCAATCGTCACTTTGAGGCAGATTCCAACGGCGACTGGACAGCAGACTTTGCACATCCGGGCGATGAGCCTGATGAACAGGAGCTTTTCGACATCTCCTACGGCACGTGGATCGACTCGTCACAGTATGACGATGATAACGACCAGACCATGTTCGGGATGAACACTCCCAACACGCGTGTGGAAGCGATCATCAACGAAAACGCCATAGAAGCCTATGAATGGGAGCTGGGAACGCTCCTTACCCTTGAGATTGACGATCCCAACACGCCCGACCCTGTGGATTACACCGATGCTCAAGATGCCTATCCCGCCAATTGGGATCCAAACATTACCTTCAACCGTTTTGATCTGGGCGCCTTCACATTGCAGGCTGGTCAAACTGTTACACTGACAAATGGTGAAACCACAAAGCAACTTTTGGTCACCAACCTTGCAGTTACTGGGTGGAATCTCACAGCCGATACTCTCAGCGGCACGGCCCCAGCCAATGCCGATGTATGGACCAACATCTGGGATGGAGATTGGAAACCGCGACACATCCAGGCAGATGCAAATGGAAATTGGATTGCCAATTACCATTCGGTCGGCGACGAAGATGTCGAACAATTCACCTACAACATTATCAACGGGACAACGGGCGATTCCAGTATCGGTGACAACGATGGCGACTCCACACGTTTCACCTGGGATACCTATACTCCGTGGGTCGCTCCCAACACTGTGCCTTTGGTAGCCGCTTTCAGCACAGATGTTGACCTGAAGCGCCCAGGATATGGTCTCGATGATTGGACATTGCTTAACTTGCTCTACGAACCGCTCTTCCGCCAGGGCGACAACACAACACTGATCCAGGCTGGAGCAACGAGTTATACGATCTCTCCCGACGGGTTGGTCTACACCATTAACCTGCGAAGCAACAAATGGTCAGACGGACAACCGGTAACAGCGCAACAATATGTCAACGGATTCCTGCGCACGATACACCCAGATACCGCAACCGACTTTGCCTACCTGCTATTTGATATTCAGGGTGCTGAAGGGTATAACAATGGCTCGATCACAGATCCCAACAATGTGGGCGTTAAGGCGCTGAACAGTACCACCCTCCAGATCACTCTCTCGCGTAAGACAGCATACTTCAATAAGCTGCTTACCAACCCGGGATTCAATGCCATACGCAAGGATGTGATCAATATATATGGAGATGCCTGGACAGATCCTACACACTTTGTCGCGAATGGGCCTTACAAACTGCTGGAACATGATGGAGCTCATTTCCTGCTTGTTAAGAATCCGCTTTATTACAATGCAGCCAAAGTAAGTTTTGCCCAGATCGGGCTGGCCATTTATCGTGACCCCAATGAGCCATTCGAAGCATACAAACGCGGTGAAGTAGATGTGATCAGCGCTCCCACTACCACACTTACCGACCCTGTATACCGATTCGAGCGGGTCTATACAGATGCTCCGGGCATCTTCTTCATCGGACTCAATATCCAGCGCACCCCGACAGACCAGCCTTTGGTACGCAAGGCGTTGGCATCTGCCATCGATCGCCGTGCACTGCTCGACAATGTGCTGGATATGCCCTGGAGACAGACCGCGACCGGTGTCATTCCACCGGAATTACCTGGTTACCAGGGAAATACAGTAGGGTTTGAATACAACCCAACTCTTGCCCTGAGTTATCTCACACAGGCAGGCTACCCCAACCCGGCAGACCTCCCCACCGTCCACTTATACGGATATGACAACGCAACTACACAGCTTATCCTGGAAGCAATTGCAGAACAATGGCGCACAGTACTTGGCATTAGCGTTGAAACTCATTACCGTGCTGATTTCAACCCATGGATACAAGGCTGTGAAGGCGATCCTGCATCTTGCGAATACAACGGCTTCCGATTGGGATGGTATGTCGATTACTTCGATACGCACAATATCCTGAACGATCTATTCCACCCCGATTTCTTCGCCGCGAAACGCATGGGTTGGGATAATGCCACGTACAGAACTCTGATCGACCAAAGTCGTGAGGAACTAAATGCTGCAGCACGCATCCCCTTGCTGCAACAGGCAGAGACCATTCTGGTGGAAGATGATGCGGCCGTCATCCCGTTGTATTTCAACGACCGGGTCGACCTGGTAAAACCGGGATTCAGCAGTGTGTATGGGCTTGTTCCATACTTCGAACAATGGACATTCCATGCAGTTCTGCCGCCTGCCAATTTCAATAAGACGGCACCTGTAAACAATGCCCTCAAACAACCCATAGCTCCAACTCTCACTTGGGCAGCCAGCACAAATGCAGCAGAATACGAATACTGCATCGATGAGGTCAACAACAGCGATTGCGATACATCATGGATCAAGGTAAATGGAACAAGCGTAACGCTCAGTGGTTTGACGAACAACACATCGTACTACTGGCAGGTACGTGCCATCAACGCTGTATCGACCGTATATGCCAACGCCGGCACATGGTGGAGCTTCAAGGTCGTCCTCTCCAGTCCGTCACTTGTTTCACCTAATAACGGCGACCATATATCCACATTGAAACCCACCTTCAACTGGAACGGTGTCGCTGAGACTGGTGTTACCGGATACACAATCCAAGTCTCTACATCCAACACATTTGCAACCATTTCACACACTGCAAATGTCGCTGCACCCACCTACATCCCCAGTGTGGACTTGCCAAAGGGTACGTTGTACTGGCGCGTACAAACGACCGGTGCAAATGGACCATCAGCGTGGTCGGAAACGCGTTGGTATCAGGGACCCTATCCTCCGGTTGCGCCGATTTTGAGCCTCCCCGCTGCCAATGCACTTACGACCGATTACACACCTCTCTTTAAGTGGTCTGCGATCGTGGTTCCGGTGGGCGCACCTCCCTTCGATAAATATCAAATTCAGGTCGCTACAGATGATGATTTCCTAAACATCGTATGGGAACAGAATATCGCTGGACAGGCAAACACACAAGTCGAATCGGGAGTAACCCTCGACTCGAACAAGACATTCTATTGGAGAGTCCGCGGTGTGGATACGCTCCCCGAAAACGGACTCTGGTCTGCTACACGGAGTTTCCGCACGGCTCTCACGCCGCCGACACTGATCGCGCCAGTCGACGCATTCTCCTCCATGGAGCTGCGCCCGACATTCAGCTGGCAACCCGTTGATCAGGCGAGTGGCTACACCATCCAGATCGCCAAGGACATCAACTTCACACAGATCGTCCACACAGGCAATCCGACACTTACTTCCTACACTCCCACTGTGGACTTGCCCAAGAGCACGGTTACACCACAACTCTTCTGGCGTGTCCTGACCAAGGGTGCCAACGGTCCATCTGCCTGGTCCAACTATCGCACAATAACAATGCCCACCAATCCGTCTGTGGCTCCTGTGTTGCTGCTGCCCGCTGCAAATGCCCTCGTCACTGACTACACTCCCTCCTTCTCGTGGAAGGCTGTCGTCCCACCAGCTGGCACAACCATTGTGAATTACATCATCCAGATCGATGACAATGCCGCCTTCTCCTCTCCATCCAGTGACACATCGGCAACCACCAGCTTTACACCCATCTCTGACCTGCCCTCCAATATCAAGCTCTACTGGCGCGTCAGAGCTGTCAATAACCTCGGCGAGTTGAGCAATTGGTCTATAGCCTGGAACTTCCGCACGGCTCTCACGCCGCCGACACTGATCGCACCAGTCGATGCATTCTCCTCCATGGAACTGCGCCCCACATTCAGCTGGCAACCCGTTGATCAGGCGAGTGGCTACACCATCCAGATCGCCAAGGACATCAACTTCACACAGATCGTCCACACAGGCAATCCGACACTTACTTCCTACACTCCCACTGTGGACTTGCCCAAGAGCACGGTTACACCACAACTCTTCTGGCGTGTCCTGACCAAGGGTGCCAACGGTCCATCTGCCTGGTCCAACTATCGCACAATAACAATGCCCACCAATCCGTCTGTGGCTCCTGTGTTGCTGCTGCCCGCTGCAAATGCCCTCGTCACTGACTACA
>CAZKSG010000213.1:0-7362 GCA_964555335.1 uncultured Anaerolinea sp. | reverse complement strand
TGTATTTTCTTCTGTTGTGGCGGCAACTGGGGCGAGGGGTGGGCTCTCCTGGCGTGGGGGTGGTGATCTCTCTGCTGTTGGTTCCTGTGCGGTGGTTGATGAGGATCATTCGTTCCTCCATCAACCGGACCTACTTATGCCGCGATGCGAAGGACCTGCCGCGAATCAATGGAGACCGCCTGCTGGTCTATGTTACATCTCTGCTGGTCTTTCTGTTCATGAGCCTGAGCGGAGATGCGTTCTGGCGACAGCTTTTCCATGCCGCGTTTGACGCCTATGGCTGGCTTTCGCTGCTGCTGCAACGGTTGCAATCCTATTACATGCCCTTTGGGCTCGAACACCTGCTGAACAGCCTGCCGATCTGGAAGCAGATCGATGCATCTCCCCTGACGCCGAACTGGTTATTGGATGTGTTCATGCGGCCGGGTGTGACCTCGGCATTCATCGTCGTTCTAACCGGGTGGGTGCTTGAGACGGTCGTCTGGACCGTGTCCAGCATGCTCAATGGGTTGAAGTCTGGCTTTACGGACTTCAAACCCACCCGTCTGGCCCTGGATGTAGCCCGCGACTTTGTGATCGAACTGTTCAGCCTGTTGGCCATCCGTTCCCTTCTTGGCGCTGTTCTCTCGACCAGCGGACTTGCATTCTTACTGCCAGCGGTAGATGTCGCTCTTGCGGCCTGGCTGCTTTTCAAGGCAGGTGGGTGGTTCGTGCTTGGACTGCGCTACACCTTCATGAAGCTTCGTGGGCAGAAGGTGTATCTGCTGCCGTTGGCGCTGATCGGTGGGATTGTCCTTGGTCCCATCTGGGGGCATGTGAAAGCGGTGCTCTTGTTCGCCTGGCTCATCGGCAACCTGCCGGGTCTCTGGCTGGCGGCCGCCCCTTATTTTCCTCGGCCGTTCGAGGATCTATTCAACAGGGTTCTGGGTGCTCAGACCCTGCAGCTTGGGTTTGTACTGTCGTGGGAGCGATGGCCGTATTTCCTTCTCTTTATATCCCTTTATCTTTTTGCCTTGTTGTATGGAAGCGCTGGGCTATACATCTCGGCAAACAAAAATGCAGAAGACCCAGGGAACGATTTACCTGATCGCTCCATTGATGCACAGTCTGGACTGATGGGGAGGACATTGTTCTTGTGGGGGCTGGTCCCGGCATCTCTTAACCTGCTGGTCGGTTTGCAGATTGGCACAATCGATCTTCACCCATGGGTGGGTGTGCTCCCGTTCATTTTCTTTCTCCTTTTCTGGGTGATCTATTATGGGTTGTTGAAAGTGGACACGCAGGTGAGGCTTCTCTGCGGTGGTTCAGCCTCGCTGCGTTCGATCTGGCTCTGGTCATTTGCCTATCTGGCGCCCAGGCAGTGGCAGGGCAGGGTCGAACGCTTCAACCTTGAAGTCGATTACCGGCATATTGGAGAGCTTTTAAAGTTCTTGTTTTTGCCCTATCCCCGTCGTCCAAAAAGATGGTCTGATACCGTCCCCGACTCTTCGTTCTTTCGCGCATTTCTCAGCAGTTTTTCGGTAGAGCTCCCCTACGACCTGAATCTTCGATGGAAGACCCTTGCAGGGGCCGGGTTTGCGCACGGGCAGGCTTTGATCTATTTTGGCGTCGATACCCTTGTGAGTTTTGCTGCCTGGCCCTTGTTGCCCAACGCGGCCTATTCGTTGGCCGGCATGTCGCTTGTAAAGGATCCGCTTTTGGTGCAACCCATTTCGATCTTCAGTGCATCCTTAACTGTGTTGTTTAGTCAGGCTGTGTTGCTCCTGGCTTGCGGGTTCTGGAGTGTGGCGTTGGTCTGGCTCACTCAGGTATTCTCAAACGGCCGCGGCATACTCCCTGATCGCACCCACCGGATCGTCCATCGCTATTTTAGTACCATGGTGTTGGCAGCCTCGGTCTGTCATTTGTGTGTTCTGCCCATCCATATGGGCGTTACGCTTTTTCTCCGAAATGGATTGCCTGATAGCCAGGTCCATTCTGCGGCCTTCCTGATATTCAGTCTGCAGATGATCGGCACAATCCTTGTCTTTGTTTTTCTTTCCCGCACGACACTTGATGAACAACTGGCTCCGATCGTGAAGACGTTGCAACAAGGAATAGTTCCACGTGAGGCAAGACCCGGCGGGGTGTCTGGGTATTTTCGCTTTATACGGGATTCCGTATCCCCTTTGCTGCGCCCGTTTGCATCAACGCAAACTCCGTTTCGCATGTGGGTGCTTTGGATCAGTGCAGGCACACAACTGCTCAGCTTTGGGCTGGGCTGGGTGGGTTGGAAAATTTTCTCGGCATCGATCGAGACGGCCAATGGCGTTGTCTTCATGGATTTTGCCCAGGTCTGGATCTTACGATGGGTGGGGTTGAGTCTGGGCGCTTTTCTCATGGCAGCCGTGTCTGTTCCGTTCGTTTATACTTTTTTCTATCGCATTTTTAGCTTTCTCTATGGCTTACTGGCCCGTCCATTCTCTTTTTTCGAGCCCTCCACGGGTCAGCTCTCAGTTCTGCCTCGCAGTTTTCTTGGGGGATTTCACGCAGCACTGAATCCACGGCACTTGATCTACCCGGGGTACCGGCACGTGCTGCAGAATACATTACTTGCCGTCTTTTTCTCGAACAGCGTGCTCGTTCTGGTCCTGCATCCTCTGGAGGCAAGTTCGGGGCTGCCTGCGACAACCCTGATGGGGCAGTGGAGCCTGCTCGAAATCATCCTGACGATCGTTCTGGCAGGCATGCTATCGGCAAATCTGACACGGTCGATTCCGATCGTCACGTCCATAGTGGGTGTACTTGTAACATTTCTGTTCATCCGATATGCGTCGTCCCTGCTCATTGTGACCATGGTCGCTGCAGGCATTTCCCTGTATGCGATGTTCGCGGGAACTTCCGGAACGTTTGACGCCCTGGTGGATGGAGCGCGACAAAATTGGTATTCGGTGTTGGCGCGTTTCAAAACGATCGGGGACAAATGGTTTATTTTGGAAACCTTCTTTCGGTTGGATGACAACCTCTTTGCCCTGGGGAGCAGGGATTTTGAAAGCGGTCTCATTCGTCTCCTCGGTGATCTGTCAAAGTCCCAGATCGATGCTCGCATCCGATCCAGCACGTACGAAGAAGACCCTCTTGTGCAGGCATTAAGGACGTATTTCAAGTATTCGCCAGACAGTGCGAACCAGTTCGTGAATTCCCTGCTGCTTACCGCTCAACTTAAACCTGCCCTACAGGAAATCGAGCCGCGAATTCGTCGCTGGTTGTTCGAGGCCGCCATTCAAGTCCGTTTTATCGAGATGCAAAAAACATCTGAGAATTATCTGTCCACGCTTATGCAGTTGCGTGCTGCCGGGTTGTTGAACGAGGTCGGCAATACCTTCGATGACCTTCCCATCTGGCAGCCGCTGCCTTTACCCGTTGACTTAATGGCTGTATCGATGCCCGAGGAGGATCGTCGGATGGGCGAGCTTGTTCTGCCCAGGGCAATCCTGAGACTCATTCGGGCATATACGGCTCCTGATATTAACCCCGATCTTGTTGAGACCACATGGGATGCATTACAGCCTTCCCCGATCGCCGAAGAGGTTCTGAGAGCATTTGGGTCCCTGCAGATTCTCCTTGATGTGCGGTCGCTAACCGAGATCGCCGCGTTGACGTTCTCTGAGCAGCAGGTGTTTATCTCCAACTATAGCTATCTGATGGACCTCGATGCCCCTGTTACCTCCCTGGCAGATGTGGCAGAAACGATTGCAAGAGCCGAAGAATTGGCAACGCAGGACAAGCCACAGTTCTATGTCTCTGCCTTGCAGCAGCTTCAGCGCCTCCAGTCCCTCATCGATTCTGAGGTACGGAACCCTGAAAAACAATTATTAAGTCAGTGTGTGTTTCTTTGGAACACCATGCTCACAGAAGCCCTGAGCGCCACCATCATCCCCCAATCGCGAATTGAACTTGAGATCGAACAGTTGGAAAGGGAATGGGAGGAGGAAGAGGTCATTGTGTTGGTGGTCACCAATCGTGCACAGGGGACTGCCTATAATTTGCACGTTCAGGTGGAGCCTGGAACAGGATATGCGGTTCTTGATCCACAGGAGGGCATCCATATCGAGACACTGCCGGGTCACCGCGATGCTAGGCTCGAATTTCGCCTGCAGATCGGTCTCAAGGAGGATATTTGGATGAATGTCCGAATGACCTACGATGATGCCGGGCAGCCGAACCACGTCCTTGAAGATAAGAAGCTGGTCCAATTTGTGAAGGAAAAGGACGATCTCTCTCAGACAGTCTCTGCCATGGATTTCGATACGATACGCAACCCATACCATTATGGATTACCGATCATCGACCCGGGTCTGTTCTTCGGGCGCAACGACATTATGAATAAGATACGGCAAATCATCACGTCTAACACACAGACCAATATTGTCATGCTGTTCGGACAGCGTAGAATGGGAAAGTCTTCGATCCTGCGCCAGTTGCTTCAGCAGACGAAAAACCAGGGTGAGTTTTGGCCGGTCTTCATCGATGTTGAAATGTTTACGCTCCCAGGGACATCGGGCTTCCTTTGGGAATTGGCGCATGAGATCTGGCGCGGGTTGCCTCAAGGGCATACGTTGCGCGAACCCAGGCTGGATGAGTTTCAAGTTTCTCCAGGTACGTATTTGATCAAGGAATGGATGCCACAGGTGGATCAGGTGGTTTCCACCTACGGCTGCGCTTTATTATTGTTGCTGGATGAGTTTGACCTGATCTATCAGAACCCACACTATTCCACGCAGGAGTTAAGTGAAATACTGGGTATTATTCGCGGGTTGGGGCATGATCGTCAAAAGGGTGGCATAATCTATGTAGGGACCTACCGGCTCCTTGAAATGACCTCGCTCTACCAGACCCCTCTGTTCAACCAGGCGGTTCCGATTCGGGTGAGTTTTTTAGATGACAATGCAACCCAGCTGTTGATTCGGCAACCTGCCCGCGGACTATTGATGTACGATGCCAACGCAGTTTCGAAGATCATGCGGTTGACCGGTAACCATCCATATTATTTACAACTGATCTGTTCTTCCATTTTTGAAAGGGCCATGAATTTTAAGACCCTTACTGTGAACGTATCCAGAGTGATCGACGCGCTTGAACAGGCCCAACAGCAGGGCGGGCTTATTCTGGATTATCTGTGGAAGGAAAATACGCCTTTGCAGAAGTATGTGATCGGGGCGCTTGCCCGTCTTAATGAGCATGAAACGAGCCGTTCCTCCATCTCCCGTATCCAGCGTGAACTTGGCGCATATCTTATCGATGTTTCATCCGATGAAGTGCAGAAATGCATTGAGGCGCTCTCGCAATGGGAAGTCATTGTGAACGAGAATGGACAATATCGGTTTACTGTGGATCTGTTCAGGCTTTGGCTGAGGGAACATAAGACCCTTGCCAGCATCCGTGCAGAAGTCGGCCCGATCAATCGACCAACCAGATAGGAAAAATGAATGACCAACCCGTTTTCGAATTATGGCAACAAGGTGATGCCGCAGGAATTCTGTGGACGGAAAGAGATCGCGCGGTATGTCTTCGATCGAATTTCACAGGGGGCATCGGTCTCGATTGTAGGTGAACGTCGTATCGGTAAAACGTCTCTCCTTCATTACATCAAGAGTACGGTCGCGATGGATAAATTTGGGATCGACCCCAAACGATTTCTGTTTGTCTACGTCGATTGTTTCGGGTTGGTGAAACCCTGTCCACGTGATTTCTGGTTGTTCCTGCTTCAAAAGATGAATGAACTTCCACTGGAGGATGGGGTTTCGGATCGATTGAACATCCTGCTGAAGGATCTAAAAAGTGCTGCAGACCCGCAATATTTTCCGGCAAATGATATTGCCCAGATTCTACAGCGTGTAAAGGCCTCAGGCCGTCAACCGGTTTTTCTGTTGGATGAATTCGAGAGCGTTATCAATAGCGGAAGTCTGGATGGCGAGTTTCTTAAACCTTTACGTTCCCTCGCAACGAGCAACCCTCTGACGTTCGTGGTGACCACTCGCGATAATCTCGAGATGGTGTGCCATAGTGACCTGCGCGGGTCCCCCTTTTTCAACATCTTTGGAATGCGGGAGCTGCATGTGTTTTCTGAGATGGAATTCCAGGACTGGTTGTCGCGCCGGCTTCAGGGGAGTTCGGTGTCGTTTGGTACGGCTGAAGTGGAACTCATGGTGGAGATTGCCGGACGTCATCCCTTCTTTTCTGAGATGTTTGCTTATCCACTCTATTATCAGGTAGAAGACGGGATCCCTTTGGAAAAATCCAGGGTAAAACTGGTCGGAGATTTTACAGTCGACTCACGACCTCATTTTGACTATTACTGGGAACACTCAAGTGAGGGCGAAAAGGTGAATCTTTCTGTTTTGGCTCTCAAGGGTACGAAGGGCTTGAAAGCCTCCAAATATGAAGATGAGAATCTCGGCAGCCTGGTCCGGCGTTCGCTGGTTTTGAAGCGTACTAGCACGTATTCAATTTTTTCATCTGTTTTTGCTCAACAGATTTGGAATGAAGTGTATAGTAGTTCTGCAAGCACACCAGAGAGTTTTGAAGAGTTTATAAGCGAATTCAAGACTGACCTTCCCAGAGAGCGGGCTCAACGATTAGCCGAAAGCGCAAAAGCAGCTTTTCTGAGAATCAATCCCAAATACTGGGGGTTATTCCTTCAATATTTGCTTCATCGTGAAAATCCTGGAAGTTTAATTGACTTGCTAAAAGGAGCCAGCGATGTTCTGATGGGTAAGTAAGCGCTTTTTGTATGGGTCACCTGCGAAGAACTCATCACCCGATGGAACAGAATACGGACGACCCGGTCACTCTGACCGACTACCGAATAACACTTTTGAGATGATCTGTCATTCCTACGAACATGACTCACCCCGAAATTAAGGTTTCGGGGTGAGTTTGTTTTTTAAGGGCAAAAGGGACGCTGATTTTCATTTTTATCAGTACCCATCAGCGTTCACACTTGCACCTGGGACAAGTGCAGATGTCTGTGTTCTAGTTTATATCCAATGTAGCATTCGCCGTGTAACGCGAGATGCTTCGCTGTGCTCAGCATGACATCCTCACGATGGAGACCTTGCGGTCAATATCTCGTCGGGGTCGAAGACCCACGCCGAGCGTGCGCCCCACGCCGCGTAAGCATTCAGCCCGGCGGGCTTACATGCACTGAGGCAGGGCTTTAGCCCGAGCCGACGATGCCCCGGTCACTCCGCCATACAGGAGCTGGGTTTCTCATAACAGATATCAGGAGCGAGCAGTACTCTGCTTGGCGAAGGTCTTCGACATTGGGCCGACCGTAAGGTCTCAATGGTTTGCATCAAGTGTAGTGTTCACCCTATAACA
>CAZKSG010000212.1:0-7444 GCA_964555335.1 uncultured Anaerolinea sp. | reverse complement strand
TGCGGGGGCAGCTGGAACGTATTATTTCAAAAGCTACCTGCCGAACACCGTTGCACCAAGATCGTTCCCACAGGTTGACGGTACGATCCAACTGGAGGGACTGGACGCTCCTGTTGAGATCTACCGCGATACGATGGGCATCGCGAACATCTATGCCAGTACAGAACATGATCTATTTTTCGCCCAGGGATATGTCCATGCCCAGGAGCGTTTCTGGCAAATGGACTTTTACCGTCACGTGGGACAGGGACGGACGGCCGAGATGTTCGGCAGCAGTTCCGTGGAAACGGACAAGTTCCTCACCACGCTGGGATGGCGCAAGTCCTCTGCCGAGGAATACGAGTCGTTCAGCCCTGAATCAAAGGCTACTCTGGAATCCTATGCAGAAGGTGTAAATGCCTACCTGAAAGATCATCATTCCGAAGCGGTAAGCCTTGAATATGCCATTCTCAAACTATTGAGCCCCGATTATCAGATCGAGCCATGGGAGCCGCTCCACACACTGGCATGGACAAAGGCATTGGCATGGGACTTGCGTGCCAACATGGATGAAGATATTCAACGCGCCATCCTGCTCAAAACGCTTACACCCGAACAGGTGGCAGAACTCTTTCCTCCCTACCCCAGTGACCATCCTGTCATTGTCAATAAGATCGGTGGAGAGGCGTTAACCAGTGCTGCAACGCCTGCATTGGTAGCAAACATCCCCGATAAAACTCTCGCGGTGCTTCAACATAACGTCTCGCTTCTCGATGGCATGCTGGGACCACTGAGCGATGGCGTGGGATCCAACTCCTGGGCAGTCTCAGGGGAACTCTCTGCCACAGGCAAACCCATCCTTGCCAATGACCCACATCTGGGAATTGCCATGCCGTCGATCTGGTATCAGATAGGCATGCACTGCAAACCCAAAACAGATGCCTGCCCGTTGGATTTCGCGGGATTCTCATTGGCAGGTGCTCCGGGTGTCGTTCTTGGGCACAATGACCGCATCGCCTGGGGATTCACATTTGCCTACGGAGATGTGATGGATCTGTTCATTGAAAAAGTCAACCCCGAAAACCTGAACCAATACGAAGTAAACGGTCAGTGGGTGGATTTTGAGACCCGCAAAGCAACGATCCAGGTCACGGGCGGCGACCCGGTGGAGATCACCGTCCGTTCGACGCGGCACGGCCCGGTCATCTCAGACGCGTTCGGTCCCCTCAAAGATGTAGGGGATCCCAAAGATAAGGAGTTCGTCCCCTTCAAGGATCGGGCCGGGGTTGAGCTTCCAGAACAATACGTGATCGCGCTGAGTTGGACAGCACTGCAAACAGGGAATCCCTTCGAAGCGATCTTTGGGTTCAATCGGGCACAGAACTGGGAGGAGTTCCGCCAGTCGGCAAGTCTCTTCCACACCCCCGGCCACAACCTGCTCTATGCAGATGTGGACGGGAACATTGCCTATCAAACCTCTGGCGACATACCCGTCCGTAAAAAAGGCGATGGGACATTGCCTGTCCCTGGCTGGAACAGCGAATACGACTGGACCGGTTACATCCCCTTCGAAGAAATGCCGTACACGATCAACCCTGTGGAGGGCTATATCGCACCGGTCAACAACAAGATCGTTGGTGATGAATATCCCTACCTGTTAACCACCGATTGGGACTATGGCTTCCGTGCCCAACGCGCAGTGGAGTTATTGAAATCCACATCGGGCAAGTTCACCATCGCCCGTATGCAGGAAATGCAGGCAGATAACTATGATGCCAGCGCAGCATTTACGGTTCCGGTGCTGATGAACATCAAACTTGATGATCCTCACCTGGAAGAAGTCCGTTCCATCCTCAAGGGCTGGGATTACCAAGCTCACATGGACTCTGCCCCGGCTGCCTTGTACGAGGTCTTTTGGAAATATCTGCTGGCGAAAACATTCAACGATGATCTGCCAGAACGATATTGGCCGTCAGGCGGTGACCGCTGGTTTGAAGTAATGCGCAACCTGAACGAAAACAGCACATGGTGGGATGACAAATCCACCAGCAATGTTGTGGAGACACGTGACGAGATCTTTACATCCGCACTGAGCGCCGCAGTCGCTGAACTGGAAAAGACTCTCGGTAAAGACTTCAGCCAATGGAAGTGGGGCAGCCTGCACGTTAGTTGGTTCCGCAATGCGTCATTGGGCGAATCAGGCGTTGGGCTGATCGAAGATTTGTTCAACCGCGGACCGTTCGCCACCAGCGGAGGCTCATCCATCCTCAATGCAACCGGATGGGATTCCTCAGAGGGATACGAGACAACCAATCTCCCCTCGATGCGAGCGATCTATGACCTTTCGAACCTTGATAACTCCATTACGGTCCACACAACGGGACAATCAGGGCATGCGTATCATCCGCACTACATCGACATGGCAGAGATGTGGGCAAATATCGAATATTACCCAATGTTGTGGAGTGAGAGTTCGGTAACAGTCAATTCAAAAAGTCATCTGACCCTGCAGCCAAAATAGCGATTTGCAATTCCAGGAAGGAGTATTCAGCAGAGGATCAACCGGCTTGGTTGGTCCTCTGTCTTGTTAAAAGGTTACAAGATGAACGTAAGAAAAAGAGAGGAACAAAGTAACGGACGATTCGATTGACTTGCATACACAAATGAACTACGCTGACAGAGAATCGCCCCGGGGAACGCTTCGACGGGGGAACAACTACAACAACATCGGAGACCACAATGCAATCCAAATCCAGATTTCTCAACCTTCTCTCGATCTTTGTCATCCTGACGACGATCCTCTCCAGCGTGCACCTGCCCACGGTCTCAGCTCAGGGCAAGGATGTGCTCAAACGCGAACACAATGCCGAAAGCGGCAAGGTCAGCTTCATCGGTCCTGAAAGCGGACGCTCCATCAGCTATGCCCAGGCGATGGGAGTGTTGCCCGGTGCTGTATCCCGTCCTGCCGACCCGGCGATGGCACTTGCCAAGCGCTTTGCCCCCGAGTTCGGACTGCGCGATGCGGAGCGAAATCTATCCGAGATCAAGACGAACAAGGCAGAGAACGGACGCATCACGACCAAATACCAGCAGAAGTATCAGGGCATTCCGGTGATGGGAGGTGAGCTGATCGTCAACACGAACGAGCGTGGCGATCTGTACTCGATGAACGGAGAAGTATCCCCGAACCTCACGCTCGACACGCAGCCGACGATCGATTCTGCCCAGGCAAAGCAGATCGCCCTGGAGGCGATGGCAAAGTGGAATGAGAAGACCCCTGCAGACTTCCTCGCCACCGAGCCGGAGTTGTGGATCTTCGACGAGAGCCTGTTGCAGCCGAGCACTCGTCCAGCCGAGTTGGTCTGGCGCATGGATGTGACTTCTACAGATGGCAGCCTGCCGATCCGTGAGTTGATGCTGATCAACGCCGAGACGGGCAACCCTGACTTCCATTTCAATCAGGTGGATACCGCGTGGAACGTGAAGGGTAGTGTGGGGGTTGTTCAGGGACCAGAACCGACTCTGACGGCATTGCCAACGGAAACGCCGCTCCCTGAAGAGACGCCCATACCAACACCGACATCCGAGACAAAACAAACCGGGCAAGTATCAAGTAGCAGTGACTTCACAGCGCTTTCAGGTGGTATTGGCTATGTAGATGCCGCTACAGGAAGCGATTCAAACTCCTGTACGCAAGCAGCACCCTGCAAGTCAATTCAAAAGGCGATCAATTTGGCAACTGCCGGCGATACAATCATGGTTGCTGATGGTACCTACTATCGTCCAACCAGTCTAAATGCCAACCCCAATGTTGTTATCATGGATAAAACGCTGACCATCTCCGGTGGCTGGAAAAATAACTTTATTGAACAAACCGGGATATCCATTGTTGATGGTGAGTATGGGGTCGCCGGTACATTCAAGGATAACAATGGTATTCTGGTTATCGGTGGCGTAAGCACCATCGATCGATTCATAATCCAAAATTCCATCTCCGTGGATAGTGGAGCGCTTTATGTTACTGGAGGTGCAACACTTACACTTCAAAACAGCACTCTTCGAAACAACCATGCAAACAGTAGTGGTGCTGGAATTTATATGAGTGGTAATTCTAAAGTTATCATTATTAATACAACCATCACGAACAATACAGCAACGACCGGAGGTGGCATCTATTTTTCGGAAGATTCAAATTCGCTCAACATTGTTAATTCGACAATTGCATTCAACAATGGGCAAGGCGGTGGCATCTACCGAAGTGGAACAACAGGAACTATTAACATAAAGAACGCTATTCTTGCCAACAACCTTGCTTCCGGAGATATTCCCAGTGATTGTGCAGGAAAAATCAACTTAAGTAGCTATTCTATTATTGGGGAGACTACCGGTTGCTCAATTGCATCTAGTTCTTTCAGTAAACTAAATATGGACCCACAAATCAGCGCCAACTTATCCGGGGTGCCGCCAGTACATATCTTGTTCTTCAAGGGACCGGCCACAGATGCGGGTGCACTTGTTGATTGTCCATCCACTGATGCGCAAGGACATCCACGGCCAGCTGATGGCAATAACGATGGAATGGCAAAGTGTGATATCGGTGCGTATGAATTCACACCGGTACCGAATGTGGTCGCTACAATGGAGGTGTTCAGCGGCAATAGTCAACAGATCTCTATTAATGAGAACTTTGGCAGCCCGCTGGTCGTTTTGCTACAAGACAATGTTAATAATCCTGTTGTTGGTGCTTCTGTTACGTTTTCTGCACCGGTAGCAGATGCAAGTGGAACGTTTGTTGGCACGGGTTCACAAACAGAGACGGTCATTTCAGATGTGTCTGGCCATGCTACTTCTTCCGTCTTTACCGCAAACAATGTAGTGGGGGGACCCTATGCTGTAATTGCAACTGCGGCTGGCACAGATCTTTCCACAAGCTTTTCCCTGAAAAATCTGTTGCCGCACGGAGCGCCTTCCAAGATCAGTATTACTAATGGAAATAATCAGCAGAAACCTATAACCCAATCCTTCGCTTTACCACTAAGTGTAATAGTGATTGACACGTTTGGAGATCCTGTAAACGGCGCTGAAGTAGTATTCAACGCGCCAAACAGCAATTCTAGCGGCACCTTTGCAAGCAATAACACAATTACCGAAACCGTAGTGACAAATTCATCAGGGATTGCTACATCTTCTATATTCACCGCCAATGATGTACCAGGGTCCTATTTTGTGGTTGCAACAGTGCCAGGACTGGACTCTTCAGTTAGCTTTGCTCTAAAAAACCTATATACGCCGGGTATAGCGGTTGGCATACTGGTTTCTAGTGGCTCAAATCAATCGAAAGCAATTCTGCAAGAATTTTCCTCTCCGTTAAAAGCACGCGTAACGGATGGAAATGGCGATCCAGTCGTTGGAGCAACTGTCACCTTTACAGCTCCTGATACAGGTCCTAGCGGAATATTTTCCAGCAACGGCTTAAAAAGCGAGGTGGTTGTTACAAATAATTATGGGTATGCCACATCATCTTCAATTACAGCCAATGCTACAACAGGTCATTACATAATCAGCGCATCTGTTACAGGAGTGGTCAACCCTGCAGAATTCATGCTGCAGAATCTTGATCAACCCGGGGTTGCAAAAAAGATGTACTTTGTCCAGGGAAATGATCAACAGGGGCTGAAAAACCGTACCTTTTACACTCCATTAACTGTCAAAGTTGTAGATGATTATTCAAAAGCTGTTAGTGGCGCAAGCGTAACCTTCACAATCATTTCAAGAGGAAGTTTTGACGGAAGTTTTTACGGCAACCACTATCCTGTAACTTTAGTATCGGATGCAAACGGGCTTGTGACTGCTCCTCCAATATCGGCTGGATCTACAGCAAATGGCGCTTTTGATGTAGTAGTAAGCGCAGTTGGTCTAGATTCAATAGTAACATCACTGTTCATTCAGAGTGTGGTAACACGAACATTTTCAGCACAGTCTTGGTACAATTTGCCCGGCGCATTTTTGTGCAATGAGAACAACAACCCGTGCACAATTCCCCCATTTATTCAGAAAGAAGCAAATACTGCTCATGAGTATGCGTTGGGCTCCATCAATTTTTATCTTTCAAAGCATGGTCGAAATAGTTTTTCGAATTTGGGCTCAATGCTTGTTTCAAGCATAAACTATTGTCATAAACTTGATAACGGAAATATCATTTGCCCATATTACAATGCGTTTTGGAATGGAAACCAACTAGTCTTTGGCCGTAGTCTTGCCAATGCAGACGACGTGGTATCCCATGAATTCACGCACGGCGTAACACAGTATGAATCGAATTTACTGTACTTCTATCAATCTGGGGCAATTAGTGAATCCTTCTCAGATGTCTGGGGCGAGTATTTTGACCAAACGAACGGACAAGGCAACGATGCAACTAATGTAAAGTGGCTAATTGGAGAAGATGTCATTGAGTTGGGTGCTATTCGAAGCATGCGCAACCCACCCTCATATGGTGATCCAGATAAGATGACAAGTCCGTTATACAACAAGAAACTCTGGACTGACGACTATTGGGATAACGGTGGTGTTCATACCAACAGTGGGGTGAATAACAAAGCTGCCTACCTGATGGTGGATGGTGGAACATTCAATAATAAGACTGTGACGCCTCTCGGTTGGGAGAAAGCTAGTGCAATTTACTACGAGGTACAAACCAACCTCTTGGCATCTGGTGCAGATTACTCAGATCTCTACTATGCTCTGCAGCAGGGTTGTGTGAACCTGATTGGACAACATGGTATTACGTCGACGGACTGTTTAGAAGTCAAGGATGCCGTCGATGCGGTACAAATGAATGCACAGCCAGCTGCCAGTTTTAACCCGGATGCACCTCTTTGTCCCGCTGGCATGGACACAACTGAGTCGCTTTCACTTTTCAAAGATAATTTCGAGAGTGGTGCCGGCAACTGGGCAGTTGGTGGCCAATGGCGTCTTGATTCAATTTACGCGATCAGTCCCCTAAATCATATGTGGGGCGTAGATGATACCTCGTATTCTGATTCATCTCTGCAGACCTACGGCATTTTCTTGCCACCAGATACAGTGCCATTTTTGCATTTCAGACATGCTTTTGCCTTTGAACATCAAGGTTCAACGTATTGGGATGGAGGCGTGCTTGAATACAGTACTGATAATGGCTTGACCTGGTTGGACACCAAGCCATTTTTCTCTGCAGGACAGAACTACAAAGGCACAATCTTGAAGTATCCTTATGGAGGTGCCTTGCAGGGACGTTCAGGTTTCACAGGAGACAGCCACGGGTACGTATCATCGAGATACAATCTTTCTTCGCTGGCCGGTAAGATTGTTCAATTCCGGTGGCGATTTGCCACTGATGTTGGGTATGACTATTACGGCTGGTTCATCGACGATGTGCAGGTGTATCAATGTGTGGGTGTCCCGGCAGTCCCGGTGCTGCAGG
>CAZKSG010000211.1:0-7461 GCA_964555335.1 uncultured Anaerolinea sp. | reverse complement strand
CAGTAGGTTCGTCTACCGATTGGGAAGCCACAGCGCCCCACCAGTGCCGTCCGAAAGGGCGGCATTGTGGTTTAACCTCTCCCGACTCCGGCAACCTCCCTAAATTTGAATCAAGAGTTCTTATGACAACTGAAATCCTGAATCGAATTTAGGGATGATTAGGGTGGAGCTATTCGTCACCAAACGAGATGCCCATGCCGCGAGCCGTGATGACCGCATCGTCATTGACATCCACACGCCGGGGTTTGGCAGTTGCCTCTTCCAGAGAAATATCCACGATCTGATTGGCGCGCAACGCGACCATGCGGTCGAACTTCCCTTGTGCAGCCAAACGGACGGCCGCCGCACCATAGCGTGTGGCGAGCCAGCGATCATAAGGGGTGGGTGTGCCACCGCGCTGCAAATGCCCCAATACCGTGACGCGTGTTTCAAATCCATTTTGTTCGATGTACTCCCCCACCATCTGACCGATACCGCCCAATCGCGGCACGTAGATCTCATCGCCTTTGCGCGAGAAGACCTGTTTACCATCTTTGGGCTTAGCTCCCTCTGATACGGCGATGATGCTGAAGTAGGTGCCGCGTTCAGCACGTTGACGCACCTTGGCGACCACGGCTTCCATGGTGAACGGGATCTCAGGGATCAGGACAACATCTGCTCCGCCTGCGACTCCTGCATGAAGGGCGATGAACCCGGCATCGCGTCCCATTAGTTCAAGGACCATCACGCGGTGATGAGCTTCGGCAGTGCTATGAAGTTTATCAATCGCTTCGGTCGCCGTAGTGACTGCCGTATCGAAACCGAACGTGACTTCCGTGCCGCCGATATCGTTGTCAATGGTCTTGGGCACGCCGATGACAGGCGCTCCCTTTTGGAACAATTCATGGGCAATATGAAGCGTACCATCACCGCCCAGCACAAGCAGGGCATCCAATTTTTGGTTCGCGATCCCCTTGATGATCTCATCTGAGACGTCAATGGTCACTTCCTTGCCATCGCGGATCACCTTGCGGGCATACGGGTTGCCGCGATTGGCCGCACCCAGAATCGTCCCACCGCGCGGCAGGATGCCGCGCACATCCTGAACGGTCAACGGGATGATGCCCTGTTCGTCGATAAACCCATCGTATCCATCCCGAATGCCGATCACTTCGCAATTGTATTGATTGATCGCGGTCTTGACTGCAGCACGGATGACTGCATTCAGTCCCGGTGCATCCCCTCCACCTGTGAGAATTCCTATACGTTTCAACATGGCGCCTCCTCTTATATCAATCATACTCCAGGATAAGACCTTTCTTGCACATCGCTGGATAACCCCATATAATGAGTGCAATGGAACAAACAACTACTCGAACTCATATCACAAACCTCGCCCGCTGGTTTATCCCGATCGCGGCATTGATCGCGTTTTCGGTCTGGTTTACCATCGCACCGCCAGGTGTTCTCGGCAAAGCCGATGCGGTCGGGTATGCCATTTGTCATCGCATCGGTGAGCGTTCCTTCCACATCGGTGACCGTCAATTACCGTTGTGTGCGCGTTGCACTGGAGAATTCTATGCTGCGGCGATCACACTCCTCTTCCTGACCATTGTCAGCCCAAAGAAAAGTGGAATGCCTGGCTGGAAGGTTGGCGCGCCGTTACTGCTCTTCTTTATCGCTTTTGGTATCGATGGTTCCAACTCTTATCTGTACCTGCTTAAGAGCACTGCGCCGGGTGCGCTCGACCAGATCCCCAATCTGTATATCCCGAACAATACCCTGCGTCTCTTTACCGGGAGTGGAATGGGCATCGCGCTGGCGTCCATTTTGTATCCGGCGTTCAATCAAAGTACGTGGAAGGATGCGGCGCAAGAACGCGCGTTGGATTGGAAAAAACTGGGGATCTTGATCGGCATTATTTTGCTGGTCGATCTCGCCATCCTTACGGAGAAGGACTTTATCCTGTATCCGATTGCCATCTTAAGCGTCTTGGGTGTGCTGGCGTTGTTGATCATGGTCTTCAGCATGGTGTGGATCCTGCTCATGCGGCAGGAAAATCTATTCTCTTCGATACGAGAGATGTGGATGCCGTTCCTTGCCGGGACGACTCTCGCCTTCCTCATGATCACCGCCATTGACCTGCTACGCTTCAAACTCACCGGAACCTGGGGAGGGTTTCCCCTCGGCTGATCCTTTGCCTGTTCCGGTCACTCGGGTGGGCGGACCAACAACAATAATACGGACTTGCTCGCCCATCTCATCCTGGAGGAATGATGGAACTGCTCACTGGCATATTCACTGCATTTGGTCTCTCGGCAAGCGCGGGGCTGAACGCATACATCCCCCTGCTCGCTGTGGGACTCATCGGACATTACTTTCCGCAGACCCTCGCCCTCGCCAAACCCTGGGATACACTGGCAAGCCCATGGATCATCCTTTTGCTCTGCGTTCTGGTCATCATTGAAATGCTCGCCGACAAAATCCCGGCGGTGAACCATATCAACGACTTGATCCAGACCTTTATCCGTCCGGCAGCAGGTGCGGTGGCGTTTGCAGCCAGTGCCAACGTGGTAACGGACATCAGCCCAATACTGGCGTTAGCCTGCGGTCTGCTTGTGGCGGGAACGGTGCATGTGGCCAAGGCTGGGGCACTCCGCCCGGCAGTGACAGCAACCACCGGCGGCGCGGGAAACGTCCCCATCTCCATTGCGGAGGATATCATCTCCACAGTGTTGTCCATCGTCGCCATTCTGCTGCCCATCCTGGTCGGAACGCTCCTCATTGTGATCGCAGCCTTCATCGTCTACTGGTTGTACAGGCGCGCAAACCGACATATCGAATAGGGCATTCAATACAGTTTCGTGTAAATCCTGGCATTGTGGATACACCCTGATATAATCGCCGCATCGTAGCAAGTCATTCTGTCATTTTTGGAGGAACCCATGGAAACACCGATCACGCCCGCCCCTGAAGAGCCGAAAAAGAACAATACCACCCTCATCATTGCCGTGGTTGCAGCTGTGCTCTTGTGCTGCTGCTGTCTGATTGTGCTTGGTGGATGGTTCTACGGAGATCAGATTCTGAGCTCATTCCAGTAATCACAATTCCATACAGTAACAAACCTCCGGTTATGCCGGAGGTTTGTCCTTTAAGAAGTATTGTTTGAGATCTTCCAACCCTTGTAGTGCGCCCGCTCGCAGCTCCTCACCCAGGTTTAATTCCTCGAACTCATCTTCGTCCAGAACGGTCTGCCTGCCGTTGGCTGAAACCCACAGGTCCAGCGCAAGGTCAATGTACGAAACGACCCCATCTTCAAAGATGGCAGGCTGACCCACATTGCAATACCAACCCTTGACCGTTCCATCTTCACGGTCATGGATTTCAAAGATGTTATACCAACGGTTATTGTAATAATATTCCACAAAACGGTCGCCTGTTTTAAAGACCGTATCCATGAACGGCATGTCAGCACGGTCAAACAGGGCTTCGAGCACGAGTGTATGTTCGTTGCGGCTTAATAGCACACCTTCATATTCGTATTTCACTTCGCCGTCAGGATTCTTTTTCTGTACTTTGATCTTCATGTGAGACATTCTACCTTAACCCGTATTTCGAGTTCCTCCCCCATCTTTGGCGCTTTCGACAAATACACATACAAACCATTATCCAAAATAACTTTGAACCGATCCTGTTGGAAAATGATATCGGTGACAACTCCTCGGAGGATGTTCGATTCCTCCTCAGCCGAAATGGGACGCGCCAATAAATGGACTACATCTCCCCTTGAGTGTTCGTGTTCACAGTAGACAGTAAAGACACCCAACCGGCTTTCCACGTTCCACACATGACTTCTCATATTTTCAATTACTTTTCCCCCGATCACATTTCCCAAGCCGAGAAATCCCGCCACAAATACAGACCCAGGTTCGCCCCATACATCGGCAGGAGCCCCCTCGCGAACAATCTCGCCCTCATGCAGGATCAAAACGCGGTCTGCAATGGTGAATGCTTCCTCCTGATCGTGCGTAACATAGATCGCCGGGATCTGGGTATGATGCAAAATGGAACGCAGTTCGTTGAGCAGTCCTTCGCGTAGAGTCCTATCCAGCGCGCCGAGAGGTTCATCGAACATCATCAAGCGTGGATGAGTCGCCAATGCACGCGCTAACGCCACTCTCTGCTGTTCACCCCCAGATAGCTCTGTCACGCGGCGAGTTCCAAATGCACTCAAATTGACCATCTCCAACGAGCTGGCTACACGCCGATCAATTTCATCCTGTGGGAGGTGGCGCATTCTCAAACCAAAAGCAACATTCCCGTTGATGTTGAGGTGAGGGAAAAGTGCATAGTCCTGAAAGACCAACCCAAAGTCCCGAAGATGAGGCGGCATTGATGTCAGGTCTACATCGTTCCATGCGACAAAGCCTGCATCCGCGTCTTCCAACCCTGCGATGATCCGCAGGAGCGTGGATTTACCGCTCCCCGATGCACCAAGAAGACAAATCGTCTCGCCAGGTCTCAGGCTGAAGGAAATGTCGTTGAGAAGTGGTTTACCTTCGTATGTTTTAAAAACGTGATGGACGTTGAGCATCAAAATTCTCCAGAGTTCGGCAGGCGGAATTTTTCGATGAGCAGAATGCTGACAAGGGTCAACAACATGAGGATGTTCGCCATTGCCATGGCCTGACCATAATTGAGTCCGCCTGGCTGCGAGAGGAAGCGTTCGATGGCAACAGGGATGGTTGGATAGTCAGGGCGTGAGATCAATAGCGTTGCGCCGAACTCGCCAAGAGAAACTGTGAATGCAAAGGTTGCTGCCGCAAGCGTGGCACGACGGAGGATGGGGAAATCAATATTCTTCCATACTTCCACAGGGGACGCACCCAGTGATGATGCAGCCTGACGCAACCGCTGCGGAATGGATGCAATGGCAGGCTGCAATGTGCGAATGACAAATGGCAAAGCGACCAGTGTATGCGCAAAAGGAACGAGCAAAGGAGATGTCAGGTATTTCCCATACGAGATGATGAAGCCCAGTCCCAGCATGACCGCTGAAGAACCAAGCGGAAGCATGATGAGCGGATCAAGGATCTTTTCGAGGCGGGTGGGTTTGGCAAGGGCAAACGCAGAAGGGAACCCGAGCAGCAAGGATATGACGACCGTAGCCCCTGCATATCCCAACGAATTAAGTGTTGCCTGGATCGGCGGAACGTAAAACACAGAACCACGCCGATTGACGAACAATTCAGTGTAGTAATCGGTTGTGAACCCATACTGTACATCACCGCGCTGACCCCGGTCCGCTTCGAGACGGAAGAGAGAGCGAACAGGCAAAGAGGAAAGCGGCAGAAGATAAAAAGAGGCAAGAAAAAAGGCGAATGAGATGACGAAGAGCCTTTGCTTAATGGTCTTTGGCTTTATGAGCGTGGAGCGCGGGACAAGTTGTGTCATGGAGCGCGATGAAAAATAACTGTAGAGTATCGAAAAGAGGATCGTGCAGATCAGTTGAATCACCGACAACAGCGCTGCAAGTGACAAGTTTGGAAGTTTGAGAACGCGCAAATAGATTTCCACTTCAAGAGTCGCGTATTGTGAGCCTCCAAGTAACAGAATGACGCCAAAACTGGTGAAGTCAAAAAGGAAGACAAGAAGCGAAGCGGCAAGCAATGATGGGCGAAGTAGCGGCAGTTTCACATTCCACCAGACACGGAAAGGATTTGCGCCGAGGGAGCGGGCAGCCTGCTCCAGTTTAGGGTCCAGGCTGGAGAGGGCATTCCCCACTACACGGATGATGATCGTGGTGTTGTAAAAAACGTGAGCGAGAAGAATTAATGCAAAAGGCGAAGGTTGTAAGGTTGAGGATGAAAGAGGAAAGAAGAAAGAGAACAAGCCACGGGAACCGAAGATGGCGCTGAAACTAGAGGCAACCACGACCGTCGGCAACATGAAAGGAACGGCGGTCAATGCACGCAACAGGGATTTGCCGCGGAATTCATAGTGAGCGAAAAGATAGGCGGAGGGAAGCCCAAGGAGGATTGTTAGTAAAGTGGAAAGAGTCGCCTGATAAAACGTAAAAAGCAAGACACGGGAAGAAAGAAGGAGGTTTGCAGAAGTAAGGGTACTCGAATCAAAAGTAATGGCAAGGATGCGGGAAAGAGGATGGAAGAAAGCGATGCCAAGAAACAATAAAGGGAACAACCAAAGCGCAACACGTCTTAACCACGGAGACACAAAGATACGGAGATCCCTGGTGAATATCTCTGTGTTCTCTGCGTCTCCGTGGCGAAAAGTTTTGCCCATGTTATTTCAGAACAACATCCGTCCATGCCTGGATCCAGGCATCACGCTTCCCAGCGATGAGATCAGGAGCCAGTTGAGCAGTCTGATTGGGAGCCTGTGCATATTTCGCGAACGCATCTGGCAGCATGACTCGTGGATAGACAGGATAAACGAACATCTGCAATGGCATATCCTTCTGGAATTGTTCGCTGAGCATGAAATCCACGAACTTCTCGGCAAGGGCGCGGTGCTGGGTCCCTTTGAGGATGCCGACAAACTCGATCTGGCGGAAGCAGGTATCGGGTCCCAGGATGGAAGCGGTGGGAGCATCGTCGATTGGCGGGTCAGCGAAGATTACTTCCGCGGCAGGAGAAGAACCGTATGAAACGACCATCGGCTGCGGCCCCTTGCCGGAGGATGCACTGAAGTTGGTGTAATAGGCGGTCTCCCATCCATCCACCACGACAACGCCATTGTCCTTGAGCGCCTGCCAGTAATTGGTGAACGAGTCGCCATAGTGAGCCACTGTTGCCAGCATGAACGCGAGCCCCGTGGAAGAGGTGGCAGGATTCTCCATAACGAGCAAACCTTTGTATTCCGGTTTTGTCAGGTCATCGAGACTTTGCGGCACAGCCAAATTCTTGTCGGAGAAATAGGCTTTATCATAGTTAATGCAAACATCGCCGTAATCCACAGGCAGGGCGCGATAGGATGGATCCAATTTAAACTCAGTGGGGATCTCGCTCAACGCCGAGGCCTGGTACGAGTCGAAGATATCAGCTTCGAGCGCACGCGAGAGAAAGGTATTATCCACGCCGAAAAGCACATCGGCAAGCGGTGCATCTTTGGTCAGGATGGCTTTGTTCAACACAGAGCCTGCGTCTCCGCTTTGCAGAAAGACAAGCCTGGCGTTGTTTGCATCTTCAAACGCTTTCACAACATCTTTGCTAACGGCAAACGAGTCATGGGTCATGACTGTGAGTGTCTGTGGCTTGGTCGATATGGGTGTGGCAGTGGCTTTGGGTGCGCAACCTGCAAGCAGAAAGATAAAAGAAGAAAGAAGTAGAGTTAGTTTTTTCATAGGTTCCTTTTAGAATTGGCGGCGGTGGACGATGAGCAATACTCCTGATCCGATGGAAATGGAGGCGGTGTTGCCTGTCATCTCGTTACTAATACCGCGTGTTTTATCAGGGAAAAGCG
>CAZKSG010000210.1:1563-7482 GCA_964555335.1 uncultured Anaerolinea sp. | reverse complement strand
AAGGCTCGGGCTTCCGGGCCATGTTCTGGGGCGTGGACGTGTTGAAGATGATCCGCTTTATTGGGCAAGCCCGCAAGCTGGCGCGTGAATACGGCGCCTGTATTGCCTACATCGATGAGATCGACGCGGTGGGTATGAGCCGCGGCGGCGTAATGGGCGGACAGGGCGGCATGGGGATGGGCATGGGCGGCATGATGGGAGCCGGAACCGGTGCGCTCACCCGTTTGCTGTACGAAATGGATGGCATCAGTGAACTTACCCGTTGGGAGAAGCTGCGCGCCCGCTGGTATCAGTTCCGCAAGAAACCCGTGCCCCCGCGCGATTGGCATGTGCTCTTCATGGGTTCCACGAACCGGCCCGACGTGCTCGACCCGGCCCTCACCCGCCCTGGTCGCTTTGACAGAACGGTGGTGGTCAACAAACCCGATCGTGGTGGACGCCGCGAGATGGTGAAGTACTATCTGAACAAAATTAGAACAGATGAGACTGTGGACATTGAGGCAATCGTCAGTGATACGGCCTGGGCTACACCCGCAAGGATCATGTCTGCGATCACGAAGGATGCCGTGCGCTTGGCGCTATTCGACAACCGTGATAAGGTGGCACAGCATGACATTGAGCTTGCCTTCCAGGAGCAGGCCATGGGACTGGAAAATCCCATCGAAGAGATGCAGGAAGACCAGCGCCGGCAGGTGGCCTATCACGAAGCAGGGCATGCCATTGTTCAGTACTATCTCCGCCCCGATGAGCGGATCGTGCGCGTCAGCATTGTGCGTCGCTCCGATGCATTAGGATACGTTCTGCCTGTTTCCAACTATGATATTTACTCCCTGCCATTGCGAACCTTTGTTGCCGACATTCTCGTTTCGATGGCGGGACACGTTGCCACCAAGCTGTTCCTCGGCGAGTACTGGACCGGCGCAACGGGTGACTTCCAGAACGTTCGCGGACGCTTGTGGCAACTGGCTCATTACGGGTACTTCGGTCCCCCGCTGGATATGCAGCAGGGCATGAACATCGACAAGGATAAATCGGATATCGTGCAGAAGTTCTGGCGCAAGCTCGAAGACCAGACCGCCAAGATCTTGAGCGAACATGCACCCGAGGTCCACGCGGTGGCACAAGCCTTGCTCGAACGCAGTGACCTGACCGGCAAGCAGTGCATCGAGATCATTCAGGCGGCGGCTGCCGAAGGCAATGGGACAGTGGATAGTGAACGTCTCTTGAAAGACCTGGTGGAAGAGACGATCGTCAACCCCAAGGCAGAGGAAGAAAAGGCAGAAAAGAAACCAAGTCCGAAGCGTAAGACAGCGAAGGCAAAAGCGGACTAGAATGAAACCGGCTGGAGAAATTCTCCAGCCGGTTCGTTTTTATGTCATTGCGAGGGCGGTAGCCCGAAGCAATCTCCCCATGGATGGAACACCGCTCTCGATGAGAACCCATTCATTAACCGAAGATTGTTTCACTCTCGTTGGTCGCTCACAATAACATCCTCTATTTCGGTGACCAAAACGCGAGATAGCCTTGGGTAAGGATGCGCGGTTCCATTTGGCCGGAGGCCGCGGCAACCGCAATGCCGGGCGCCCCATCACTGGTGAGGAACGACAGAACCAGGTTGTTATCGTCTGGTGACCAGATCGTGGCAGACTGGTGATACTGGTCGAAGTACGGCAGGATGGCCGTGAACTGGTCTGTTGGGCGGAAGGTGTAGAGCACCTTGCTTTCGCCCTTCTTGAGGTCGAGCACTTTCAATTGGAAGAGCAATTGCTGCTGCGCCTGACCCTGTGTGGTCGAGTCGCTTTGCCCGCTCTGCGATGCAGAGTCGCTGAGCACCGGAATGAAATAGGCGATCTTGTTTCCACTCGGTGACCAGAAGAAGGCATGGACGTTGTCGTCCTTGAAGAGTTCTTCAGAGGTCTCAAGGTCTTTGACGTGCAGCGTGCCGAGCACGCCTGCACCGATGGACTGCTTGCCTTCGATGTAGGCAACCGTGTTATTGTCGTTGGACCAGGCGAAGGCAGTGTTCAGGGTAAATGTACCCAATGACTTTTCGAACTTTCCCTGCCCGTCTGTAACGATGATCTCCTTCTTGCCGTCCTTATCCACGCGCGTCAGCAGGATGTGCTGTCCATCTGGCGACCAGGCCGGAGATTGGAAGGAAGCGGGCGGCGTATCGAGCTGGTCTTCGATGATGCCTGAATCTACTCTGAGGAAAGATAAATGCTCCGGCATGGAGGTAGCCGCCGATCCCGTGTGGATGATCATCGTCTTCCCATCCGGCGCCCAGGACCAGTAGTACGGCGCGCCGCTGTCGATAACCGTTGCGGTCTCGCTCTCTGTGGAAGCGCTTTGCAGGATCATGGATTGCCCGTCAGAGGTTGTCGTTAGAAAGCTGAGATGCGTGTTATCTGGCGACCAGTTCAGGTAGAACGCATGCTGCGAGTCGCTGGTGAATACCTTCTGGCTGGTCCCGTCATCCACGTTGGCGATGAAAACATCAGAGGTCGATTCGTTCCCCTGCCCGCTGATACCCACAAACCCCAGGCTCGAGCCATCGGGTGACCAGGCGGGGTAGACATAATAATGAAACGCACCGGTGGCCTGTTCGGGGATCACGGCATCCTGGGTGTATTGCACAAGGTTTCGCCCAGCCTGATCGGAGGTGTAAATGTTCCAATCCAACCCCACGTAGGCGATCAGACCCGATTTACGCTCCAGCAGCGGCAACAACGGACTCTGCGGCACCTGCACATTGCGCGGCAGGCAGGAGGAAAGCAGGAAGGCAGTTAAAAGAAGGCTGGTGATCTTTTTCATTCTGTCTTCTCCAGAGCGGCGATCCCCGCATCGAGCACCGGGTCTTTGGCAGGAAGAATATCGTCCCAGCCCGCCTCCACTTTGACATCGGGCGTGATGCCGGTCGCGCCGATCTCGATGCCATTCGCCAGGCGGAAGGACATGCTCTCGATAAAGATGCGTGACCCATCGGGCAGCAGGAATGCAGATTGGGTCTCCACATTGCCCAGCGTGGGTTCACCCACGATCACCGCACGGTCATACGCCTGCATGCTGGCGGCGAAGACCTCGGCGAAGCCTCCGGTATTCTTCCCCACCAGGATGATTAAAGGAAGGGTCTGCGAACCGGCAATGTCCTGCGCCTTCATTTCGATGGGCTGCTTTTGTGTGCGGTTATACAGTTCGCCGATCTTCCCATTATGGAAAAGGGCAAATACCGTATCCAGCGGCCATCCTTGTGAGGCATTGACCACCCTCAGGTCGAGGATGAGCCCTTTTACCGGTTTATCTTTGGACAGGGTCTGGAGAGCCAGCGATACATCCTGGTCCAGTCCCTGGTAATTGATCGGCGGGAAGAGCAGGTATCCGTACTCGGTGCCAGAAATCATGTAGGCGTTGAGTCGTCCGGTGGTGGTCAGCTTGGCTCGCGTCACTTCCACAGAGCGCTGCGCCTCGCCCGGTGACTGGACATTGAGTGTCACCGAGGAACCGGCCGGCCCACGAATGCGGCTGACCGCGCCCAATCCCTCTTCCAATAAAATGGGCGACCCATCGATGCTGAAGATGCTGTCGTGGGCTTTCAATCCCGCTTTCGCAGCCGGGGACCCTTCGATCACAGCCAAAATGACGATGTGCGGTGTGTCCTTCTCTTGAAAACCGACAAAGGCGCCGATGCCATCATACGTGGACGAGTCAACAATATCTGCTTCGACGCGTTCTGCCCGCGATTGGTAGACAAGGCTGCCATCGGGCAGATCGGTCTCCAGCCCTTTCATCAGGGAGGTGAATTCGTCTTCGGTAAGCCCCGCCTTAATCTTCGACGTGTATTGGCTGTACAGGTCGTCCCAGTTCACATCGGAGTCGCTGTAATAAATGTAGTTGTTTTGAAGGTCGTCCCACAACACATCGAACGCCCGCATCTGATGTTCCTGCGCTGAATAGGCGGGACCGTATTCCCCGGCTGCCGGTTCATCTGGCAATGGGAGAAGCCCGCTGCAGGCAGACACGATCATGCTGAAGATTGTCAGAACCAGGGAAAGAAAAATGGCGCGTTGTCTCATACACTCACCTCTATTGGGTCGTCTCTCTTGTATAAGCATAACAAATGAAAATTAAAGCCCCATGATACCAGTATAGACTTCACTGTGGGATTCATCCTTACGCAGCCCATGGGCTGCATTTTATATTAACGTTAATACCGGATGGGAGAAAAATATATAATCATGTCGCCCTCCCGAAGGACATCGGGACGATGTGAGGGAGCAGTTGTCAGCGACCGACACCGCCCCGGTAGTTGGGTGCGGGGGAGGGTCCCGCGTACCGCTTGGTAGAGATGTTTCGGGGCAAAAAGCGCCCCTCCACATGACGTAATCGCAGGCGACTCGGTCGAGGGTCTTACTCTGCGAGTACAATGTCGCCCGGCAGGATATAATGAGTCCATGTTACCGTCGAGCTTTGTACTGGTGGGGGCACTTATGGGTGCGGTGGGATCGGTGGCATACCTGATCGATACCGTGAGAGGCAGGGTGAAACCCAACCGGGTTTCCTTTCTTCTCTGGTCGATCGCTCCGTTCATTGCTTTCGCTGCTCAGATCAAACAAGGGGTGGGGTTGGAGTCGGTGATGACATTCAGTACCGGCTTCATGCCTCTGATGACATTTGCAGCATCCTTCGTGAATAAAAAGGCGGAATGGAAGGTAACGACGTTTGACCTGGTTTGTGGATTTTTATCGGTCGTGGGGCTGGCGCTTTGGTGGGTCACCAAAGTAGGGAACGTGGCGATTCTCTTCAGCATCCTGGCAGATGGACTGGCGGCCGTGCCAACCATCGTAAAGTCATACCAGTATCCAGATACCGAACTGGCGTGGCCCTGGCTGGCAACCTCGCTTGGCGTGGTTCTGACACTATTCACCCTTTCAGAGATCACCTTCACAAACTCCGGCTTTATCATTTACATCTTACTGGTGGATACTTTGATCTTCGTCCTGGTCCATTTTCGAGTTGGGGAACGTTGACGCTACTGCACACACGCTCGTCGAGGGTCTTCGCCGAGCGAGGAGTTGTGGGTGTATACTAGAAAGCACGGACCCCGCGAGACTTGCTTACCCTCTGCAAAGGATAAGTCTCGCAGGGTCTGAATTTTTGTACCTGCTTGTAGAAGATTATTCTGCGACTGGCATGGTGCGGCGCGCAGGCGATTTACGGTCGCTCAGGCGTGTGCCGCCCACCATTTCGTACTGGGACGAATCATCGCCGTAATTGGCTTTCACCCCGGCGCGGACTCGTTTGACCTTATCCCACAGGGTGCCATACAACGCATCGCGCTGGTTGCGGGCATTGGTGAGCTGCACTTCGAGGCTGGAAATCTGGGCTTCGAGAGCGGTGGCCGAGGTGATGTCGGTCGTCAATGCGGCGGGCAGCAGCGTGCCAAGCGTGATGGTGGCGCCGATCTGGTTCCAGGCCGCGACGATGGTCTGAGCCTGTGTGAGCAGATTGGCTGGGTATAGTTTCTTAGGCATGGCATATCTCCTTTCTATAAAATTCGGGTTGCCCCGTGGCTTGTGCTATTTGTGATTTTTAGCACGAGCGAAGTATACAGAGAAATATGCCAATGTCAATCGACAATGTTGCAATTTGACGGTACGCCATTCTTTACAGAATCGTTATTTGGATCTACCCCTTCGATGAAAAATGGAGGCGGAAGGCAGACCCGTGAGGTAAGAATCAAAAAGACCTACCTGGGGGACTAAACTACGAAGCAGGGGGATCAAACTATGGAGCGAGGGGATTAAACTACGAAACGTGGAATCAAAACTACGAAGCAGGGGGATTAAACTACGAAGCGTGGAATCAAAACTACGAAGCAGGGGGATTAAACTACGAAGCATGGAATCAAAACTACGAAGC
>CAZKSG010000210.1:0-1463 GCA_964555335.1 uncultured Anaerolinea sp. | reverse complement strand
CGATATACTATCGAAAGCCAAAGACATCGTTTGTATGAGAGAGTTCCTTCGCAGCCCGAACCGTGGCCCGTTCGGGCTGCACCATTTAATACAGGGGATAGCCTATTAACCACCTGCTCGTGCCCCCACGTTCGTCCAGAGTCTTCTTTCCAATTTTCGCCATCGGTTCTTGATTCACTGACTGACCCCCTCCTGCCTCCCCCCACGGGGGGAGGTATTTCTGCTGGTTATTGCCTATAGAGTTGATTCTCTTTCGTTTTCTTCAAACGTTCAATTCCCCTTCCCCCAGTTGGGGGAAGGATGGGATAGGGGTCTTTTCTCCACGTAGAACAGGCTTATAATTTACATACACCGGCAGTTATGCAGCCTCACACTGTATAACGCCCCGCACGGGGGCAGTTCACAGCACCATGCTGTATAAGCGCTAGTTAGCCCGTTCTGAGAAATTTACATGAGTGAGCGATGTCCTTCAAATTTTCCAAATCAAGAGAAAAAATCTCAAACCAGCTCAATCTTTCGCAAATAAAGAGAGGCGGAAATGAAACTTTTTGATTCGTCATTAACCCCAGAAGAACAGCAACTAGCATGGTATGTTGATCGGAACGCCGTGTTGGATGACATTGCTAAAAGGCTGAAATGGCAACCTGATGCTTTATCAAATGTCATCGTTTATCATGGACCTGGTGGAATTGGAAAAACAAGCGTGCGCAAAATGGCGGAAGGTCTCCTGCTTAAACCATCGGAAATACCTTATGTGGTTATAGATTATGAACCTGACGGGAGTCCGCGATCTGCTGAACGCACTTTCGTATACATGAGAAAACAATTGGGGAGATATGGTTTAAAGTTTCCTGCATTCAATTTGGTTTGGGCAAAATATTGGGAAGAAACGACCCAACAAAGAATATCCAGCACAAAATTTCCTTCCGAGCTAGAGGATGCGGCTGACATACTTTCAATCATTCCTATTCTTGGAAACATACCACAAGCTATTACTGCCCTTGCTAAACTTAGCCAATCATTGGTTCAATGGTTATCTGAGCGATTTGGTAAAGGGGGGATAGCACGTTTTCAACAGATGAGCACAGTTGAGTTGATTCGACTAATGCCAGAAGCTATTGCGCGCGACATAGAAGAAATGATGAGCCAAAAACGAAATCGTGGAACACAAGGAGACTCTAGGATTACAATAATCTTTGACGGTTATGAGCGTCTTGAGGAACACGGTGTAGATGATTGGTTTGTACGTGAGTTTTGTCAAGCAAGTGGCTCCGCACTCAAAATAATACTTGGGCGCGAGAAAATTAAGTGGGATAAACTGCAACCCGTTTGGGGGAAGCACTTAGATCATTACCCTGCGCTTGTAAACCTAAGTTCAGCCGATGCTAGAGAATACCTAAAGAAACGCAACATTATGGAAGATTCTCTTATACAATACATTGTAAATTTGACCGATGGATTTC